>JABUEW010000072.1 GCA_013314855.1 Bacillota bacterium
CTTCAGCGTGTGGAAAGCTCCAGACCCGGATAGTGAACGGCGCACTCGAGGCATACGACAGGGCAGCCGGCAGGGTGATCTATGAAGAGGAGAGGCTGGAAAGGATATTGGAAGACGGCAAGAGGGCCCTTGCATAGCCATGGGCAATGGTGTGTCTCTTTTCATTAGCATCAAAGCTTCCGAGGTTTAGACTTCGGGAGCTTTGGCTTATGTATCTGGCATCTTTGTATTTGTACATTTTCACCGAATACATCCTTGACTGCTTTGTGTAACCCTTTATCCTTTTCAGTATGAATAGCATGTTTTCTTCAGCATCCAAACCTCTCTCGAACATGTTCTAAATAAGATCCGTGCAAATCTTAGCGTTTTCGGTGGAACCTTTTATTATCCCAAGGACGTTTTTTTCCTGCCTTTGATACGCCAAGGGATACAACTACAGCCAAGTGATTTCCTAATCTTAACTCCATCCATCATGATTATCGGATATAATTGTCTATCTGATGGTTCCGTTCTTTATCATTTCCTCCAGTTCTAAAAATCTACAGTTAAATTTAAGCTCTCATTTACCTTCCTTTGCTGTCCATGGTATAATTCCATTAGTGGCGTCTCCTTTCGTTATTTGGTTTTCCCAACCAATAGTTTAACAAACTGTCGTCAGGAACGCTACTTCAATTTTCACGGACTATAGGACAATTTCTAATTCAAGGTCATAGGTTGCAAGCAAGATACGGTTAAACAGGCCCAGCAGCGACATGAATTATGTCTTGACAACGAGGTGTACAACATTATCGAGCCAAAAATTAAAATGGAGGTTTGATAAAATGCTTTCATTAACTCTCCTTTCTTTAACGGCTAATACTGCCGTGGCCATTCAAAAACAGCTAAAGGAAATATTCGAAGATATGGTTGATATTAAGAGCGTGTGCTTTGAAGAATTATCTCCAAATACCGAGATAAGTGATGCGTTGGTAGTTGTAACAAGTCAAACAATTAAGGATGATGCGCTAAACAATATAAGGCCGGGGACAAAAATTTTATTTGCAGACAGAATTGTAAATATTGAATCTGTCAGTAAACTGTACGAAGTTCCTGAAGGGGCTTTGGTACTAGTGGTTAATAAACTCTACGATACTGCGACACAAGCAATTGACCAGCTGATACGGGCTGGCATAACTCATCTCCAATTCTATCCATACTATCCGGGAATGGTCAATTGGAATAGGTCTTGTAAATATGTTGTTACCTTTGGAGAAAAGCAGCTGGTTCCAGAAGGAGAGTTTGAAATAATAGATTTAGGTATAAGACCCATTGATATAAATACATGCATAGAGATATCAATGGAATTGAATATATATGAAAAGGTTAAGCATACCCTCACATCCGTTTTTTTTCGTCCTTCTTTGAGACTTCTGTATCATTACTCACAGGAATACAATAAAAACCTATTCCTGACTAAAAGACTTCAACAACTGCTTAATATTTTTAAATCGGGGATTGTGCTTTTGGACCAGGATGGTAAAATATCATTTTTTAATCACAAAGCCGAACAACTACTTCAGATTAAAGAAAACTTCTCATCCCATATCAAAAGCGTTCTTGATAAAAGCAAAGTTTCTGGGAAGGACTTTTTTCTATCAATTAATGGGATAATTTGCCATATAGAAATTGACAGTAGCAGTTTCGGGGAAGACATAGGGACAATTATAGTAATAGAAGATATTAAAAATATTGAAAAAATAGAAAAAAATTACAGATATTCTCTTCATGAAAAAGGGCTAACTGCTAAGTATACATTTGACAATATTTTCTATAAATCAAAAAAAATGGAACAGCTTATAATGAAAGCCCGCCAATTTGCTAAAAGCGATTCCACGATATTAATAGAGGGCGAAAGTGGTACAGGTAAAGAACTTATTGCTCAAGCGATACATAATGCTTCGGGCCGGTCGGGGGAAGCTTTTGTTGCTGTAAATTTTGCAGCTCTCAGTGAAAGCCTATGCGAGTCGGAGTTATTCGGTTATGAGGAAGGAGCCTTTACGGGAGCAAAAAAAGGAGGGAAAATAGGCCTATTTGTATTAGCGCATAAAGGTACAATTTTTCTAGATGAAATCGGTGATGCAACAATTAACATACAAAAAAAGGTATTAAGGGCTATACAGGAACGCCAGATAATTCCCGTTGGCGGTTCACAGGTTATACCGGTAGATATCCGTATTATAGCAGCAACAAACCGGGACCTTCAGGCAATGGTAAATGAAGGTCTATTTCGACAGGATTTATATTATCGATTAAGCGTACTGCCCCTTAGGCTTCCGTCTCTTAGGGAAAGAACAGAAGATATTTTCCCCTTATTTGTAAATATCCTGAAAAATCAGTTTAAGGTCAATTTGGAAGAATTTCCCAATATACTTAGAGAGGAGCTTGAACGCTATAAATGGCCTGGAAACGTAAGAGAATTGCGCAACGTAGCAGAATATATGGCAAACTTTATTCAACTTAACATGGACTGGGAAGAAGAGTTTCTAAGTATTCTACGAAGCAAAATTAATAAGACGATGACTGAAAACGATACCTATACTGAAGCAATTATCCGAAGATTGGAAGAACACAGTCAAATACTAAATTTTATAAGTATCCTTAAAGCTCTTGATTCCCCTCCATTTAAGTGGACACGCAAACGATTATTTGATGTGCTTAAGAATTCCGAGGTTAGAATGAGCGAGAGCCAGATAAAAAGGCATCTACTAGTATTAAAGGAGCTGGACCTGATCCAGGCAACTACAGGGGCTGGTACCTATATAAAAGATAGCGGCAGGGCTGTGATTAATCAATTTGAGCGAAACATGGCCAAGACACAATAGTTTGTCCAAATTTGACTGCCATAGATGGACAAGCATGGCCAAACAAAACCCGAACTGCCCATATATCTACGTTATTGATTGGCATAGGTATTGCGATAACATGAGGTATACAATATAAGATTCGCGAATCTTATTTATGAGCAGTTTAATTATTACTAACCAGGAGGAGATGGAACATGTATTACGCGGTAGATTGGGTAGATAGGGTTGATTTCGCAAAAATGCGAGAGATGCGTGTCGAGCGCTTGCGGGAAACAATGGTGAAGCATAACCTGGATGCGCTGATAACTTTCAGAGCAGAAAACATCAGGTACATGACTAACATGAGGCCCTTGTGGTGGCCAATATCTTTCCTGTCCAGAAATGCTTCAATGATGACACAGACCAGCAGCCCGACGCTTTATGTAACCAGCGGAGATGCACCGCGCTGCCGTGCTACAATGACATGGATGGATCCGGAGGATATTAAGCCCTGCGGAACAATGGAAGAGCCCGGTATTGTTGATACCATGATAAAACAGTTCGTACAAACCCTAAGAGAAAAAGGCTTTAAAAAGGGAAGAGTTGGTGTTGACGCAGGTACCTTTGTAATGCTTGAGAAGCTAAAAGCAGCCCTTCCGGATTGTGAGGTTGTTGACGGTGATGCGTGTGTAATAGAAGCTAAAGCGATTTTGAACTCCGAAGAGATAAAACTAATGAGACTGTCATCCAAAATAGCCGAAATAGGTATGCAGACAGCAATTGACAATATAAGGACTGGTGCAAGGAACTGCGAAATACTGGGCGAAGTGATGAAGGTATTCTACTCGTTTGGCATGGAAGTGCCTCAGTGCAACCTTATAGTTACCTCTGGAGAAGAGACAGCTCCACTCCATCGTTTTGCTTCAGACAGAACTATAAGATACGGTGATTTGGTATTCATGGACCTGGGCGGCTGCTTCAACGGGTATTTCTCGGACTTTACAAGGACAGTAGTGCATGGCAAGCCCAATGATATGCAAAAGCGTATTTACAATGCAGTGTACGAAGAAATGATGGTTGTGCATGAATTGCTTAAACCCGGGCATACCAACGAAGAGTTAAATATTGCCGCCCGTAATGTTATCAAGAAGCATGGTTTTGAAGAGTGGGGATTCCACGGAGTATTAGGACACTCCATAGGCGTTTCAGGGCTCTGCGCACCGCTAATTGGAGAAATATCGGCTTCCGGTGGAGAAGTTTTTGAATTCCAGCCCGGTATGTGTTTCTCGTGTGAGCCGGCAATACTGGTACCCAATGTTCCCGGTGGCGGTGGAGTACGATTGGAGGACACTATACTCGTAACTGAAACAGGTAATGAAATATTGACAAAACATCCATATTGCGAGGATTTGCTGGGTTAATCCACAAGGAGGAAGTGCTAGCACGCTTCCTCCTTGTGAAGCATCCAAAAGGAAATTATATATAGAAATGGACCTGAACAGTTCAAATATCTTTCTATATAAGCAGTTATTATTTAACAAGCAGTTGCTGTGATGTACCCACTCATTAGGCTGGACAACTGGTAAACTGAGATAATAACAAGTTTTTTATAAAATTGGAGAGCAAGTTATCTTTAGTCTAAAAAATGGAAGGAGGATTTAGTAAATGGGTAAGGCCAAAAGGAACGGAGTTTTATTGGTAACCTGTATTCTAATTACAGCTATGGCTTTGGGAGCGGGTTGTACCCCAAAAATGGAACTTCAAGCTCCTGGAGAAAATGCCGAGGTAGAAATTCCCAAAAGAGTACTGGCGGTAGGAAGCGCATCTTCCGGAAGTTTGTATGTTACCTATACTGCAGCATGGGCGGACATGCTTATGAAGAACATCGAGGGGCTTAATGTAACTGTAGAGCCGGGCGGATCATCACAAAACATGCAAACTGTACATTCAGGGGATACTGATTTTGGCATTACGGCTACACTGCAAACATACCCAGGCTATTATGGAATTGGATGGGCAAATGGCGCTAAATATCAAAACGTTTGCTCGTTATTCCCTTCTTATTCCTATGAAGGAGTTTTTTTCACTAAGGCATCGAATAGGGACATTAATTCAATAAAAGACCTTGATGGAAAGATTATTTCTTTCGGATATGCTGGCGGAGGAAGTGATTTTACAGGAAGAGAGCTTATGGAGTTCTTTGGGATAAAGCCTAAGGAGATTGTCAATGCTAGCTGGACAGACGTTGGCGGTATGCTTGGGGACGGACTGGTTGATGCGATATTCTATCTTGCTGGACATCCAGCTTCGTTTATTCAGGAATTAGAAATGCAACACGAACTCAAGTTCTTTGGGCTTACTGATGACGAGTTTAAACAATTCCAGGAAGAAAAACCATATTATAATGTAGGCACCCTAAAAAGCGGCACTTATAAGGGAATGACAGATGATTACAAAGCACTTCAAGGATGGAACTTTATCATTGTATCTCCAGAACTTTCAGAAGATTTTGTATACCTGATTACTAAAACAACTTGGGAAAACGTAGAGGCAATTCACAATGCTCACGTAAGCTTTGTACAGACGGATTTAGAGAATGTAAAATACATGAACTTACCATTACATCCAGGTGCTAAGAAGTATTATGAAGAGAAGAATGTTGAACTGCCCCAATTACCATCGCCTCCTAAAAACTGATTACAGCAGGTACATCTATAAGGGTATTATTACCCTTATAGATGTACCCTCCTAATTATTAGTTTATCTCTAATAAGCTGAGATGTATTGATGCCGAAATCAATATAGAATTATTTTGTTTTCGCCTGCAATACGAATTAACGACGAGGTGAATAGATATGGCTCCAGAAACAGAAGATGTAAAAATACAAAAGCTTTTGGATGAATATGAAAAAAGAAAAAGAACTTTTTCTGGTAGAACGGCACAGATAATAACTATAATAGCGGTAGCAGGTTCACTGTGGCATATATATGCATTGGGTATTGCGGCAACATCGGTAATATTATTAAGAAATTTACACGTTATGTTTGGTTTCATATTAATACCATTGCTTTATCCTGGTTTTGATAGAAACGAAAAAATTTCGTTCTTTGACATACTTATGGTTTTATCAGGAATAGCTGTAACAATATATGTATTTATGCAAGACCACAGTTTTATTTTGAGAGCAGGAGTAAGCCCAACCCAGGGGGATATAATATTTGGAGTAATAGCTATATTTTTGGTTCTCGCAATTACCAAAAGGGTATTAGGTTGGCCCTTGGTAATTGTTGCTCTAGCTTTTATGGTTTACGCAAAATTCGGAAGCTATTTTCCAGGTATGTTTATTGGAAGAAACTACTCGTTATCAAGAATTATCAGTTATGTCTTTAATATAGACGGAATATACGGGATAACAACAGGGGTTTCGTCCACATATGTAGTGCTATTTATTCTTTTCGGAGCATTTTTGAAGAACTCTGGTGCGGGCGAGTTATATACCGATTTATCTTATGCTATTGCTGGCAGAGCGAAGGGTGGTCCTGCAAAAGTTTCGGTAATTTCAAGTGCTCTTTTTGGCACCATATCTGGAAGTGGGATAGCTAACGTAGTAACAACTGGCTCAATGACTATTCCATTAATGAAAAAATCAGGATTTAGGAAAGAGTATGCAGGGGCGGTAGAAGCAGTTGCCTCTACCGGTGGTCAAATAATGCCTCCAGTAATGGGAGCAGGAGCATTTTTGATGGCAGAGATGATTGGCGTGCCCTATAAAGATGTGATGATCGCAGCCATACTTCCTGCATTACTCTATTTTGTTACTACTTTTTTTGTCATTGACTTAAGGGCAGGAAAAGATGGGTTAGTAGGTCTTAAAGCAGAAGAACTGCCGAGCATTAAAGAAGTGATAAGAACTAAGGGTCACTTGATTCTTCCGCTGATAATGCTGTTATATGCTCTCATTATTCAGGGTGCAACACCTATAAGAGCGGCTTTTCTATCGATTATTGCTTGCGTAGTAGTTTCTTACTTCAGGAAAGTTACAAGAATGGATATAAAAAGTATATTAAACGCATTGGAAACAGGGATATATGGTTCTTTAGAAGTTATTGCCGCATGCGCTTGTGCAGGAATAATAATGGCATTAGTTTCTTTAACAGGGATAGGTCTTAAACTGTCAACCTTGATAGTAATACTAGCTGGCTCCAGTTTATTCTTAGCTCTTATTTTAACCGCTGTAATTATTGTAATACTCAGTATGGGATTGCCGACAACAGCATGTTATCTTATAGGTGCTGCCATAATGGCACCCGCATTAACCCAATTGGGTATTAGCCCATTGCAATCTCATTTGTTTATTTTTTATTTTGCTTGTCTAAGCGGTATCACCCCTCCAGTAGCATTAGCAGCATATCCAGCAGGGGCGATAGCCAAAGCGAATCCTGTAACAGTCAGTTTTGTTGCATTTAGAATGGCTATTGTAGGTTTTATAATTCCATTTATCATGGTTTATTCCCCCGCTATTCTCCTAATTGGTAAACCATTGGAAGTGGCTATTGTAGTTGTAACTTCTTTGGTAGGCGCATATGCTATCGCAGTGGCTACTGAAGGCTGGTTCAAAAAATCTTTGCATATGCTGGGAAGAGTATTGCTGCTGGTTGGTGGAATATGCATGATTGTTCCAGGTTCGATGACTGACTTTCCAGGAATCGTACTTATTGTATTAGGTTACCTTGTAGGCACAAGATTTAATAAAAAATTGCGAAATTGTAGGTTATAAGGGGTGGTATTAAATTGAAAGCCAATGTATTAACAAAACCAAAAAAGCTTGATTTTGTCGATGTTGCACTTCCAAGACTTAAGCACCACGAAGTGTTAGTGAAGGTTGGCTGTGTGGGAATCTGTGGAACCGACATTTCTGTATATAGAGGTGATTATGCTGCCAAGGAAAATGTTATATTAGGCCATGAGTATGACGGTATTGTAACCGAAGTAGGACCCGAGGTTAGCAAGGTTAAGGTAGGCGAACATGTTGCTTCCCAGGCAAGTTGGGGCTGTGGGAAATGCTATTGGTGTTACAATGGGATGGCTTCGTACTGCCAAAAACCAATTATGTTGGGTAGGACCATAGATGGCTCCCTGGCAGAGTATATCATTGTACCAGAAAACGTACTGCTGAAAATTAGCAGCAACGTAAATCCAATAGAAGCTCAAAGTGTGGTTGGAGTAGCTACTGCCTTAAGAGCTCTGTATCGTTCAGGGATAAGGATTGGGGACAGTGTGTTGCTTATCGGACCTGGATACAGTGGATTGATAATGCAGCAGCTTTGTAAGCTTGCCGGTGCAAAGGAGGTAGGAATGATTGGAACAAGGGACTCCCGGTTGCAAATAGCAAAACATTTAGGGGCAGACTTTATCTGGAATAACAAACAGGATCCTGACTGGGAAAAGAACGTGCTTGAGAGAACAGGCAACGTTGGGTTTGACATTTGCATAGAGGCATCGGGAACTGTATCGGCGTTGTTGTCAGCAGTAAAAATGGTCAAAAAAGGGGGAACTATTGTTCAATTTGGTACTTCTTTCAATTATATTGACGGATTGCCGCAAAAAGACTTTTACAGCAAAGAGATTTCAATGGTTGGTTCAAAAGGAGGATATGGATTTTATCCAAAGGCAATAGAACTATTGGAACAGAAAAAGGTTAAGATTGAACCCCTTATCACCCATAGGTTCCCATTGAGAGAAGCAGCAAGGGCTTTTGAAGTTATGGACAAAAGGCTGGATAATGTAATGAGGGCAGTAGTATTTTGCAATGAGGGATAGTATATGAAAAAAACAAAAATACTCATAGTATCTACGGGAGGTACCATCTCATCGAAGTATGATGGCGAAAAAGGTTATTCACCGGAGATATCTGCCCAGGAATTGGGTTCATCACTTAGCGATATAGAAAATATTGTGGATATTGAGGCCGTACAGTTCTGTAACGTGCTGAGCTTTGCTTTAGAACCATGTCATATATTAGAACTGGTTAACATGATTAAGACAAAATTAACAGAGGGCGTTTATGCGGGAGCTGTTGTTACGCAAGGTACGGCAACGATGGAAGAAACCTCCTACCTAGCTGATTTAATGTGGGATATCGACAAACCTTTGGTTTTCACAGGTGCGATGTTAAATGCTTCGGAAAAGGACTGGGACGGTGCAAGAAATTTGCATAATTCAGTACTGGTTGCTGCGGACCCAAGGGCAACGAGCAAAGGTGTGCTTGTCTGCATGGGCGGGGAAATTCATGCGGCAAGGGATGTTTCCAAAATTCATAAAACAAGTCTGAATGCCTTTGTTTCCCTGAATGTTGGTTTTTTGGGCATGGTATCGAATAATAGGGTGATATTTTATCGGGATCCAATCCTCAGAAAAGTATTTGCACCGATTGAAAGATTGGAAACAGGTGTAGAAATACTAAAAGTCAGTTTGGGGACAAGTTCAAGGATATTGGACCTAATGATTTCCGAAGGTTACAAGGGAATTGTTATTGAAAGCTTACCAGGAGGTGGTGGGGTTACTCCGGGAATAATGGATACTGTCAGAAAAGCACAGGAGAGAGATATTGTATTTGTTTTGACTCCACGCTCACCTATGGGAACTTCTGTGTCCAGGGCCAGTGGCGGCTGTGGACCATGGGACTTGCGTCAATGCGGTGTGATAAACGGCGGGGACCTCACTTCCGTAAAGGCCAGAATATTGCTAATGGTTGCGCTTCCATTGGTTGATAGCAAAATGGAACTAAAAGAAATCTTCGATGAAATTGCCCCGTGAAAACAGCAGATAATAAGTAAAGACTAAAAAACCAGAAAATAAGCTATGTATAGAAATTCTTATACTTTAGGCATTTACGGGGGGATGTATTATGAAGGCAGCGGTTTTAAGAAATTTTTCAGAACCTCTTTCAATAGAGGATGTGCCTGTTCCAAAGGTTCAAGACAATGAAATCCTGGTAAAAGTAAAGGCGTGTGGAATGTGCGGGACAGATATAAAAATATGGAAAGGATACAAAGAAGTAAAAGAGCTGCCATTAATTATGGGGCATGAACCTTCCGGTGAAATTGTCGAATTAGGTGATGGAGTAAAAGACTTTAAAATAGGAGACAGAGGCATAGCCCATTTCTATTTATGTTGTGGTCATTGTTTATTCTGCAAAACAAATAGGGAAACTCTATGCAGCAATATAAGAGGACGGCTGGGTTTTGAATTAGATGGTGGTTTTACAGAGTATATTGTAATACCGGCGCAGAATTTTATCCCCATACCGGATGAGCTTAGCTTTGAAGATGCATGCATAATACCGGACGCGATTTCTACAACGTATCATGCTTTATCGAAGGTTCCCGTCAGTGATGCGGACAATGTCCTGATTATGGGTCTGGGAGGGCTTGGGCTCCATGCTTTACAACTAGCCAAGGCCATGGGTGCAAACGTGATAGGTGTTGATATAAGTGAAGAAAAATTGGACTTTGCACGTGGATTGGGATTTGAAAATTTGGTTCTTTATGACCAAAACCAAGCGAGGTATAAAGACAGTATTTTACAAATAACGAATGGTGCAGACATATCCATCGTCCTGGAAACTGTCTCTTCATCGGAAACAATAAACAGTAACTTGGAGCTATTGGGGAAATCAGGCAAAGTAATCCTGAATGGTTATAGGCCTGATCCGGTAGATATTCCAATTTACACCTTTGTATTGAAGGAATTGTCCATGTACGGTTCACGGGCTTCATGCAGAAGTGATGTCCTAGAAGTAATTAAATTGATCACCGATGGCCGCCTAAAACCTGTTGTTTCAAAAAAATATAGACTTGAGGAAATAAACTGTGCCTTAGAGGATTTATTTCGGGGCAAAAATATCGGCAGACAGGTAATTTCATTCGAATGATAAAATCTCCCAAGAAAGGAGGTTTTTGGGGTGTTCGATTCAATAGTACTAAACGGCAATATCGTATATCCGGGACGTATTATTCAGTGTGGCAATATTGGTATAAGGAATGGGAAGATTGAAGCAATAACAGGCCCTGATACGATACTACAAGGCGCACATGTAATAGATGCAACGGGTAAATATATTTTTCCAGGAATAATAGAAACCCATTCTCATTTAGGTGTAGGTGCAGGGGAAGAGGATTTTTTGACAGAAACAAGTTCTGCTGCGATTGGCGGTGTGACAACAATATTGTTTTTCCTGAGAGACAACTCTTCTTATGACGAAATATTCAGGTATGTTATGTCTAAAGGAGAGGAAAAAGCATATACCGACTTCTCTTTCCATATTGTTTTAATAACCGAAGAGCATTTGAACTCTATACCGAAATATATTGATGAATTCGGCATAACTTCCTTTAAGCATTACTTGACTTATCGTGGAGAAGATGCAAAAACTACAAACTTTGGAGGAAATCCAATTAAATTTGATAACATTTGCGACGGATATATATTGGAAAGCTTTGAAAGGCTCTCCAAATATCCAAAGGCGGTTGCGATAGTCCATGCCGAAGATATTGAAATAGTCCATAGGGCAAAAAAGAGGCTTATTGGCGAGGGCAGGTCGGACCTTGAGGCATGGGCTCTATCAAGGCCAGTTATTGCAGAGGTTGAGGGAGTAAGAAGGGCACTGACCTTTGCGAAAGAGGCGGGCTGCAGGGTTAATATACTTCATATTACTTCAGAATTAGCGCTGAATGTAGCAATAGAATTCAGGAAGGTCTATGATAAGGTTTTCATCGAAGCCTGTCATCCCTATATGATCTTGAATGAAAAGGATGTAACGTCTAAGAAATATAAGCTAAGGCCTCCATTGAGAACCAAGAGGGATAATGAGAGATTATGGGAAGCGGTTAAAGCGGGAGATATAAATACAATCGGCTCGGACCATGTACCGCGTAAACTAGCAGCCAAAATGGGAGATATTTGGAGCTCGTCAGCCGGTGCCCCGGGAACACCGTTCCTGTTCCCGGTAATGTTAAGCGAGGGTTATCATAAAAGAAATATGCCCCTTATAGATATTGCAAAAACCCTTAGTCTAAATCCAGCACGGCTATACGGCCTTTATCCCCATAAGGGGGATATTGGTGTGGGCTTTGACGCTGATATGGTTATTGTTGATTTAGACAGGGAATACGTTTTGAAATCTTCGGATATTTCGCAGTACAGCGATTATATTTTATACGAGGACTTAAAGGTAAAGGGTTTTCCGGAGACCACCATGATAAGGGGTAAGATAGTTGTTCAAAATGGAGAGGTGGTTGGAGATTCCGGCTGGGGTAGGTTTGTGAGACGATAATATTAAACAAGGATGAAAGCAGGTGATACGATTGGATAAAGTTTTAGTGACTAATGCATCCTTTGCCAAGTATAGCGAGAAGGCTGAAAAAATACTAACGGATTATGGGCTTGGTATTACAAGGGCAAAGCAACCTGTAACCGGTGATAGTGATTTACTTAGCCAACTGGATGATATTGTTGCAATTATTACAGGCTTGGAGCCCATTACCAGGAAAGTTATCAGTTCCGCACCGAGATTAAAAGTAATAGTAAAGCACGGGATAGGCGTTGACAACATCGACCTCAATGCTGCTAAAGAAAATGGTGTTATTGTTGCTAATTCGCCTGGAACCAACAGGGAGGCTGTTGCGGATTTAGTTTTTGGACTTATGCTATCTTTAGCCAGAAAGATTCCGCAGTCCGATAGACAAGTCCGAGAGAGGAAATGGCCTAAGGTATTCGGACAGTCAGTATGGGGCAAAATCTTGGGAATTATTGGATTAGGATTCATTGGGAAAAGCGTTGCACAAAGGGCTAAAGGATTCAATATGAAGGTTCTTGCGTTCGATAAATTTTGGGACGAAGAGTATGCAAGTGCCAATAACATCATTCGAACAGATGTTGATGAAATACTTAAAGAATCTGATTTTGTTACCCTACACGTACCACTTATGGAAGAAACTCGGAATCTTATCGGAGAGAAACAATTTAGTATTATGAAACCTACAGCATATTTGATAAATGCTGCAAGAGGAGGAGTAGTGGACGAGGCTGCTATGTACAAGGCTTTAACAGAAGGCAAAATAGCCGGTGCTGGAATAGACGTGTTTTCAACTGAACCGCCTACCGATTCACCGCTTCTTGGACTGCAGAATGTTATACTTACGCCTCATATGGGAGGATTTACTGATGGAGCTTTAGGCATGACCAGTGAATTCGTGTCTCAGGTAGTTGTAGACGCATTGAAAGGCAAAGACATTGGAAGCAGAATAGTATAGTTTTTTTGTCCAGTACTTTAAAAATGAGCAATATCTTCTAGAATAGAATACGCCATATTTAGAAATTAGAGAGGAAGGATATCATGGAAAGAGAAGGTTTTTGGCTTAGTAACTATAACGAAGCGTCAGAGGTTAAAGGACAACTAAAAAATATGAAAAAAATCAAGGTCTATGACACAACCCTCCGTGATGGGGAGCAGAGCATCGGCGTAAGTATTAATGCAGAGGACAAGCTCAGAATTGCCAAGAGATTGGTTGAAGCAGGCGTCGATCGTATTGAAGCAGGTTTTGCGGCAAGCAGTGAAGAGGATAGAATTGCAGTAGCAAATATCGTCAAGGAAGTTAAGGGTGCTGAAATATGGGGCTTTGGTCGCTGTGTTGTAAACGATGTAAAAATAATTGCAGAAACCGGGGTAAAGCATACAGTATTGGAAACATACACAAGCCCTTATAAAATGAAAGCGTGGAATGCTTCGGAAGAGGTTGTATTGAAAAGAATCCGCGATGCAGTAAGTGCTGCCAAGCAGGAAAACATTTATACGGCTTTCTTCGCAGTTGATGCTACCCGCTCTGAGCCTGAGTTTCTTAAAAAAGCGTACCAGGCTGCAGTAAAGGATTGTGGAGCTGATGAAATTGTTATCGTTGATACGCTGGGGGTTGCTACACCAGAGGCCATGGCTTACTTGACAAAGCTTGTAAAATCCTGGGTGGATGTTCCGGTTGCAGTTCATTGCCACAATGACTTTGGTTTAGCATTGGCCTGCACATTAGCTTGCCTAAAAGAGGGCGCCGATTGCGCTCATGTTACAGTAAACGGTTTAGGCGAAAAGAGCGGAAATGCCGATATTGCTGAATTAGCTATTGCACTTCATGGCCTTTACGGTATTGAAACAAATTTAAAACTGGATAAATTATATGACCTGAGCAAACTTGTTGAGGAGATAACCAAAGTTCCCGTATCGCCTATGCGTCCGGTGGTTGGAGATATGGTGTTTACTCGTGAAAGCGGGTTGGTAGTGGCCCAGATGCTGTCATATCCTCCGTCGGTTGAAGGCTACGCTCCGGAAGTTGTTGGCCGTAAGAGGGAAGTGTCATTAGGTAAAAAGAGCGGTAAGAAGTCCATTGAGTATGCCCTTGATCAAGTAAACGTAGAATTATCTGAGGATAAGATTGATATCTTGCTTGAAGAGGTGAAAGCTTTCAGTACGCAAAAAAAAGGTTCAGTAAGCCTTGATGAGTTTAAAGTAATGGCTTTAAGGCTCAAAGTTTAGGAAGCCAAATATAGTCTACACAGTTTGCAGACAAACACGGTTTCCACTAGTGGCGGAAGCCGTGTTTTTTTATCAAATAACATAGTACTACAATGTTGAATGTTGAATTACCAGTACCCTTACATTACCAATGCAATGTAAGCGCTAAATAATCGTACGCATGTTCAACCAGCGAAAATCATGAGAAAATACCTCCATAAGATCACAGAATGGAGGTATTCAATTGACTAAGCAAGAACGGCAGGCGCTGGTAGCTGAATGCCGGGCAAGCGGTATGACAGCAAAGGCATGGTGTAAAACAAAGGGTATTGAGTATCGTCAGTATATTGGCTGGGCAACGCGGGTAAACCGGGAAGACCAAAATCAACCGCAACAGTGGGCTGATGTAACCATGATAAAAGAGGGACGCCCTACAGAAATTAAGCTTAACTGCGGCAAATGGACTATTTGTGTGGGTCCCGGTTTTAGCCCCTCCTTACTTACGGATGTGCTTAGGGTTGTGGAGGGCCTATGCTGAAAGAAATCACCAGCTATGATGGGATATATCTCGCTTGTGGAGCCACTGATCTACGGAGATCGGTCGACGGACTGGCCATAATCATAAAGCAGGAATTCAAGATGGATCCCTTTGGGAACTATCTTTTCCTCTTCTGCAACAAGAACCGCAATCGGCTAAAAGCCCTGAGCTGGGATCGTAACGGCTTTATACTGTATTACAAAAGGCTGGACGGTGCGGGGGCCCGGTTTGTTTGGCCGAACAAGCCGGCCGATGTAAGGAACATAACGGTCAAGCAACTGCGCCTACTCATGGAAGGCCTGTCTATCGACCCACCCAAAGGTTTTGGCAATATCACAGCCAGGGACTTCTACTGATGAGGTCTCCACACCACCTCCGGGGTGCTTGATATCACGATTTGAGGCGAAGATTTTATTGCAAAAATGGCTCAAAAACCTTAATTTTACTAGGTTTTTGGGCTTTTTTGTGCTATAATTAAGTCATGAAAACGCTTGATTTTACGGGCCTTGCGCCCGAAGTAACTGCATATATATTAGGACTCGAAACGCAACTGCAGGAACAGGCAGCACGCCTGCAGGAGCAGGCTCAAACCTTAGAATCTCAGAAGGTGCGTATCGACCGACTCACGGATATGCTGGTTAAGTTTCAGAAGGCCGTGTACGGGCAATCGAGTGAAAAGAGAAAGTATGTGCTTGGCGAGGATACAAATCAGCTCTCTCTTTTCAACGAGGCGGAGGCCGAAGCCAACCGGAACGCGCCGGAACCCAAGAAAATTACTGTTGCTGAACATGTTCGGAAAGCCAAACGTACCAAGGAAGAGTTGGCCGCTGACGTTCCTGTGGTGGAGATTCTCTGTGATCTTGACGAAGAGCAGCGTGTTTGTGAGACATGCGGCGGAAAAATGCGAGTCCTCGGCAAAGAGACTATTCGCGAAGAATTAGAATTCATTCCGGCCCAGGCAAGGCTGCTTCGCTATGTCCGGGAGAGCTATGTTTGTGAGAGCTGCGAGAAGGAAACGGGAGAAGCCACCATCACTAAAGCGCCTGTCCCAGCCCCGGTCATTAAAAAGAGTCTTGCTTCACCATCATCAGTTGCTTACGTTATGTACCAGAAATATGTAAACGCCATGCCGCTCTACCGCCAGGAAAAAGACTGGGCCAATCAAGGCATAATTCTTTCCAGAGCGACTTTGGCCAACTGGATTATACGGGCGGCAACTGACTGGCTTGAGCCTCTTTGGGAAACAATGAAGTCTCATTTGCTTAATGAGGCTGTGATTCACGCGGATGAGACGGTAATCCAGGTACTCAAGGAAGAAGGTAAAAAGCCAACATCGGAGTCGAGGATGTGGGTGTACTGTTCCGGTAATACCTGTGGGCCTCCTGTAGTGCTGTTTGAATACCAGCCCACGCGCTCGGGCGAGCATGCCAGGCGTTTCTTGAACGGCTTTAGCGGTTATCTGCAGACCGATGGTTACAGCGGATACGATAAAGTACAAAATATTACCCGATGCGGCTGCTGGGCTCATCTCCGACGCAAGTACCAGGATGCGCTGCCGAGGAACGGAGATGTAAATGGCTCCACTGCTGCCATTGGATTTGACTATTGCAACCAGCTGTTTTCCATTGAGAAGGAATTAGAAATGCTTACTCCGGAAGAACGGAAATTTAAGCGTCAGGAACGGTCCAAGCCAGTCCTTGAGGCTTATTGGTCATGGCTTGAAACCGCAAATCCGCTTCAAGGCTCCAAACTTGCTGAGGCCATCAATTATTCTGTAAACCAAAAAGCTACATTAGGCGTATTTCTTGAAGATGGGCGTATTGAGTTATCTAATAACCGGGCTGAGAACGCGCTCAGGCCATTCGTAGTCGGAAGAAAAGGCTGGTTGTTCGCGGATACGACCAAGGGAGCCAAAGCCAGCGCCATTATTTACAGTATTGTGGAAACGGCAAAGGTGAATAAACTAAACGTCTACAAGTACCTGCTACATATCTTCAGCACAATGCCGGCGCTTGATTTTAAGGCAGAGCCATCACTCCTTGAAAGCTTTCTACCCTGGTCAGATAAGTTGCCGGACTGCTGCCATAACGGGAATAATTGAATAATAGATCATCGAAACCCGGTACGACGAGAGAATCGTGCCGGGGTTTTATTTTCTTGCGCACCTCAATATTTAGCGCTTACAATGCAATAAACCTTGAACCTATGTAAAACAGGTATCAAGGGGGTAATGATTGTGAGCCAAAATATAATAAAGAAAATATCACCGTTTGCATTGCCAAAACTTCAAAGGTACCTTGATAAGTTTATGAATATCTTTCGCCGTAGTGATACTATGAATGCCGCAGAGCGCTATATAACGGGTTTATTAAGCGATATTCCTTATAAAAACTGCGGAATGATGGCCGAATATATGAGCTTGTCCAATCTTCCGTGGAATTTCAGCAGCGTAGTTTTTCTTTGATTTTCACAGATTAACCCACCTGTGATAGTTCAGCGGATTTTTTATTGTTTAAAGCATCTATCAGAAAGGGGGATTTGCTTGTACCCCTTTATTGTCTTTAACTTTTCTTCTGCCAGTATAAAGCCGGACGAAATCCATCTTAAAACCTGATTGCCGCTCTGCCAGTTCTTAACTCGGCCAGTTACATTGAGAGCAGTTCCTATGGCTGATTCAATGGGGTTGGTGTTTGAAAGTGTAGCTCTTAACAGGCCGGGTACTTTCAGTTTGTGAACTGTAAGGGTTTCTTCAAGTCCCTCCATTAAGCTGGCTGCTGCGGATGGATATTTGAATTCAAGCTCTTTTGATATGCCAAGGGATACAACAACCAGATAGTCTCCTGTCTTTACTCCATCCATCTATCATGATTACCGGATAATAATCGTCTATCTGACGGTTCATGAATTCCTGCATTAGCTTTTCTGTTTCTTTTATGAACCTGCGGCTTACAGCGCTTTTTGAGATTGAAAGCGGTTCTTCCGGTACTTCATCCAGGGTATAACCGTAATTTCTAACGGATACGCCATGAAGGATCCTTTGCAATGCTGCATTATTGAGCGCATCTTCCTTCTGAAACTGTATAAGCGTTTCTAGAGGCAATTCTGTGCTTCCGTCTTTAGTTCTGACTCTTGGCTTTTGTACTGCTATTTTCTGGCCCCCTAATACAACGCCGGCTTTTTCATATCCATGCCGGTATGCTGTCCTGGATGGGTCATGCCTGCCTTTCTCCCCGGCATATGATGCAACCTCATCTTCAAGCATGATCTTTAAAGCCTTGATACCCAATTGCACCGATAATGACAGCAGTCCGTCCCGTGCTATTTCCTCCAGTTCTGAAAAATCTACAGTTAGATTTAAGGTCTCATTTACCTTCCCTTGCTGTTCATGGTATAATTCCATTAGTGGCGTCTCCTTTCGTTATTTGGTTTTCCCAACCAACAGTTTAACAAACTGTCGTCAGGAACGCCACTTCAATTTCCACGGACTTTGGGACAATTTCTTGAATATATGGAAGGCACATCAGCTCAATCTTTACAGGACTTTATCACTAACAGTCCCTGGGACCACGAGCAGCTTAACAAGCAAAGAGTAGAACTTATGCTTGAAAATGCAGTAGCTTCTGACGGAGCCCTTATATTTGATGACACAGACTTTCCGAAAAAAGGCAACTGTTCTGTGGGTGTAGCGCGTCAGTACTCAGGCACTCTGGGTAAAGTGGGTAATTGTCAGATAGCCGTAAGCTGTCAATATACAGATCTCAAGTACACATGGCCTGTAAATGCAAGACTGTATCTGCCCGAAAGCTGGACATCTGACATCCGGAGGATGAAGAAAGCCAAGGTTCCCGAAGAGGTTTCTTTTAAAACAAAGCCCCAGATCGCTCTGGAACTTTTGGACCAGGCAAATCAATTGGGTGTAAAGCATAACATCATCCTCGGAGACAGCTTTTACGGCAGGAATAACACTTTCATTGAGGGTCTTGAGGCCCGTGGTGAAACCTATGCATTATCTGTACCCTGCAACTTTACAGTAAGATTTGAACAGGATATTAAAACATTCCTTCCACCTGTAAAGTCAAAAGCTAAACGCACAGGACGGCCAAGGCTCAAGCCCGAACCCACTCCTATGCCTCCACAGTACAGAGTTGACTGGCTCATTGACAAAATACCTCAGGTTACTGGAAGGTCATCTGCTGGAGAGACGGCAGCAAAGGAGAGCTTAAGAAACAGTTTGCTTTCTTAAGGGCTTACTGGTCTACTCAAACCAAGACGGGCAAGCAAGGGTGGCTTGTATTTGAAAGGCCGGTGCCAGGGGAAACCGGCGATACCAAGTATTACTTCAGTGATCTGCCATTGGATACTCCTGATGTAAAGATTGTTGAATATGTTCACAGAAGACATACCATTGACCGTTTCTATCAGGATGCAAAGGACGAACTCGGTCTTGACCAATACGAAGGTCGAATGTGGCATGGCTTTCACAGGCATTTCATCATGGTTATGCTGGCTTATTCCTTCCTTACCCTGCGACGGCGAGTAGAAAGTGAGACAAACAGGCAATATGAAGTTTTGGTCGACAAACCTTGTGTTACATCACCTACTTTCAGCGTCAGGGAAGTTTTTCCCCCTGAAGCAATTTGTACTTGAAAGTATATCTTCCGTAAGAAAACGTGTTCTCGATAAACTCTATGCATCATATATTTTATGGGTTTCACAACCCAGACAGAGGAGGATTTTTTTCCTGCCTCTGCGTACTTAACAGAGTAGTACTAGTACTAAGATGTAAACCACCTACAGGAACTTAAAGGTTTGTGTAGAATTATTACCATCATAGGGCTTCACTGCTGGGCTATCTTTGGTTTTGGTCATCATCTAGATTCTACACAAGGACTGGGAAACCTTTTTGTTTAAATATTTTTTTGTATTATTGCCCTACTTTTTCAGGAGGAATTATTAATAATTGGATTTTATCAGTTGATTATTGCAAGGGTAGATGATAATATGCCATGGGCGTTCTAGCGGAAGCAGGATCTGCAAAAGGGGTCGGAACAGTTGCTTTGTTTATATGAGGTTGCAAAAGGGCAATAATATTGGAGGATTTTCCAGAATTAAGTCGAATATATAATATATAATGTTGACAGGAGAATAACATACTGAAAAGCAGGCATAGAGGGGGAGATAAATTGAAGACCCGCTTGTTTATTCTTGCGTTTCTGGTGTTCTCGCTGGGGGCTTTAACTCCAGTGCTGGTATTGAAAGAAAGCTATTACCAGGTGGCACAGCCGGGCAGCCTCGTGATAGTAATCGCATTGGCGCTAGCGGTTTCGTTTGTCTGGGCGCAAATAATGGCCGGATATCAGCGGAAGCATGCGGAAAAATCGCAGCTGCTGATAGAAAATATCAACAGGTCGAGCATGACCCAGTCGGTAAAGAAGTCCAGCGACCGGGATATGGATCAAATCATTGAAGCCCTTAACGTAATGACAAAGAATATAAGGAGGCTGGTCTCCAAGGTCCTTACCGCTTCGGACAGGCTGTTTACCTATTCTGAAAACATAGCACAGGACTGCCGCACCGTTAACAGCTCGGTGGAGGAGATATCCATGACCATAAATGAAGTGTCTCAGGGCGCCGAAACCCAGGCGGAAAGGGCTATGGGCGCCAAAAACAGCACCGGTCGTATAGTGGAGGATTCAAGAGCTATTGCGGAGATAGCGGAGAGTACCTTTTCGGTTACCAAGGATATGAAGGACCAGGTCAAGCAGTCGGAGGAGAAGCTCCAGGAGCTGCTTTCGAAGCTGGACAGATGCAATAACGACAACAAGGAGCTGGCGGTGGAAATAAGCCGTCTGCAGCAGGAGGCAAACGAGATAAAGAAGATAATCGGAATAGTGAGGGGGATAAGCGAGCAAACCAATCTCCTGGCTTTGAACGCTGCCATTGAAGCGGCAAGGGCAGGGGAAAGCGGCAAGGGTTTTGCGGTGGTTGCGGAAGAAGTGAGAAAGCTCGCCGAAGAATCCGACAGGTCCGCATCCCGCATAAAAGAGATAGTTGAGAATATTTCGGAGAAGATAAACCATATAACCCAGCGCATTGAGGGACAGGTCAAGGATATGGATACGAGCGTGCAGTATGCCGGTGAGTTCCGGGAGCTGTTCGTAAGCGTAGACAGGACCTCCGGCGATACGTTAAAGTCTGCCGAGGAGATAGTCAAGCTTTCCAGTCAGGGTATTTCCAACGCCAGCAAGGTGGACGAACTGATGGAGGAGATATCGGCGGTAACCCAGCAGACAGCAGCGGGGATGGAGGAGATAAATGCTTCGGTTCAGAAAGAGGTGGACATGGTAAGGGGCATCTACGAATCCGTCGAGAGTCTTACTGCCATGGCCAGAGAACTAAACGAGGCAATGAAGTCGATAGAGGGGAACTACAGTCTGGACAAGTCTGATGAGGAAAGGGTCAGGCTGGGGCAGGAGATACTTATCAATGCCCTTAAGGAGATGGGTTCCTTTAATCCGGAGGACAGGAAGAGGTCAGAGGCCTTCGCAGCGCAGCTGGGAAGCAAGTACAAGGATGTGTTCGAAGCAATCATTGTCCTGGATGCCGAAGGCAATGTAACCGGAGGCAGTGTGAAAACCGAAACCAGGAATTTCTCCCACAGGCAGTATTTCAAAGAAGCCATCCAGGGCAGAAATTATGTCACCTCACCGTATATATCGGTTATTACTGAAGAGTACTGCATTACGGTGGCAGTTCCCATTAAGGTTGGCGGGAAGACTGTTGGCGTGGCCTTCGGGGATGTCATACTGTAAAATATGTAATAAAATCTATTATACATCCCGGAAGGATTTTCCCCTCAGCCATAGAATATTAAATCATTAAAATATTTTACGGAGGTGGTAAGGGTGCAGCTTACCTATCTGCTGGCGCTTCTTTTTGCGGTAGTTGTCGCTATGTTTGCCATAGTCAAT
>JABUEW010000073.1 GCA_013314855.1 Bacillota bacterium
TATTAATGGCAGTTATTGCTACATTTAAACATTTATTATATAATAAACTATATTATTAAAAGAGAAGGAGGGTATATAGTGACGAAAGAGGAACAGAAAGTTATAAATATTTGCTGGACTGAAGAAAATGAAACATTAAAGTATTCTGCAGAAGAATTGGGAAAGTATCTTGGAAAGATGGCGGAAGATAAGCTCTGTATCAGACTCTCCATGCAGCGTTATAATGGAAATATGGAAGACAATTATATCTGGACAGGACTTTTCCAAGATTTTAACATAACCTCTATGGGCGAAGGAAATCCTAAATTTGATGATGAAGTATATATAGATATATCTAGGGGCAAAGGCATAATAGCAGGTATAAACCCACGGAGTGTACTCCTGGGAGTATACCGTTTCCTAACGGAAGCCGGTTGTATTTGGGTACGTCCCGGAAAAGATGGAGAGTACATTCCGGAAAAAAACATATTTGATGTTTCGGTAAATCTTCATGAAAAAGCTTCCTACAGGCATAGGGGCATATGCATTGAGGGGGCGAACAGTTATGAAAACATTGCCGATATTATAGATTGGGCTCCTAAGGCCGGTTTTAATGCATACTTCTTCCAATTCAGGGAAGCGTATACTTTCTTTGAACGTTGGTATTCTCATAAGAACAATCCTTTTAAGGAACCGGAACCATTTAATATAGGTATGGCAAGAGAGTTTATTAAAAAAGCAGAAAAGGAAATGGAGAAAAGAGATTTACTTTATCATGCTGTAGGCCATGGATGGACCTGTGAACCTTTCGGTATACCCGGACTTAGCTGGGACAATGCACAGTATGATATAAAGCCGGAAATAAAGCAGTATCTGGCCGAAGTTAACGGAAAGCGGGAACTGTGGGGAGGAATACCCCTTAATACCAATTTGTGTTACTCTAATCCTGAGGTAAGAAATATTATCATTAACGATATTGTCCAATATCTTGAGAAAAATCCGCAGATAGATGTGCTTCATTTCTGGCTTGCTGATGGGAGTAATAACCAATGTGAGTGTGAAAGCTGCAGAAAAATGCTTCCATCGGATTTCTATGTGATGATGCTGAACGACCTTGATGAACTTCTTACAGAAAGAGGTATAGATACTAAAGTAGTTTTCTTAATCTATGTCGACCTTCTCTGGGCACCGGAAATTGAAAAGATTAAAAATCCGGACCGTTTTATCCTTATGTTTGCACCTATAACAAGGACATACAGCATGCCTTTTGAGACTGACGAGGAGCTGCCGGAACCTCCGCCCTATAAACGGAACCAATTAAGTTTTCCTTCCGATGTAAAGGAGAATATGGCGTTTTTAAAGTCTTGGGAAAAAGTCTTTAAAGGAGACAGTTTTGACTTTGACTATCACTTTATGTGGGACCATTATTTAGATCCCGGATATTATAAAATTGCAGAACTATTGAGCAAAGACATAAAAAACCTTAAAAGAATCGGGCTTAACGGGTTTGTAAGCTGCCAGGTTCAAAGGGCATTTTTCCCGACAGGTCTGGGTATGTACGTAATGGGTCGTACTTTATGGGATGACACCCTAGATTTTAATGAAATAGCTGAAAGATACTTTGTGTGTGCATTTGGTCGTGACGGAAAAAAATGCTTGGAATATATGGCTAAGCTGTCGGAACTTTTTGATCCGCCCTATTTGAGGGGAGAAAGAGATATAGTTAATAAAGATGCTGCAGAAAGATTTTCAAGTATATGCACTTATGTTGATGAATTTAGAAAAGTGATAGAAGCAAACATTAACACTGAAAACGCCTGTCATGCTACTTCCTGGAAATATTTAAGGTACCATTCAGACCTTTGTTGCCTGCTTGCGGTTACCCTTGAAGCCAAGGCTTCAGCAAAACAAGAAAAGGCATTGGCTTTATGGAAACTGGTGGAAACTTATGTCCAGGAACACGAAGACCCAATTCAGAAAGTATTTGATGTTTTCGAATTTATATTAACATTAAAAAGAAGAATAAATAGAAAGTAAGTATACATAAATCACGTAAATAAAAGGGAGGCGCTACAATGGAAATATTGGAAAAAATGGACACAGCCCAACTGGAAGCAATTAAAGAAAAACTACAAGTAAGATATGATAATTTTAAGAATCAAAATCTCAAACTGGATATGTCACGGGGTAAGCCGGGTGCCGATCAACTGGATCTTTCCATGGGTATTTTTGATTGTATGGGTGCTGAATGTTATAAAGCTCTGGATGGGACCGACTGTAGAAACTATGGAATAAATGATGGAATTCCTGAGGCAAAAAAGCTTTTTGCGGATATTTTGGAAGTAAGTACCGATGAGGTTATTGTAGGCGGGAATTCAAGCCTTAATATGATGTTTGATACAATAGCTTATGCGATGACTCATGGAGTAGTGGGAAGTGTAGTGCCCTGGAGTAAATTGCCAAAGGTTAAGTTTCTATGTCCAAGCCCGGGATATGACCGTCATTTTGCTGTATGTGAGTTTTTTAATATTGATATGATAACCATAGCTATGAAAAGTGATGGCCCGGATATGGATACGGTGGAAAAGCTTGCAGGTGAGGATGAGTGTATTAAGGGTATCTGGTGTGTACCAAAATATAGTAATCCTGACGGTATAACATACTCTGATGAAGTAGTTGACAGGCTTGCAAAAATGAAAACAGCGGCTGCGGATTTTCGGATATTCTGGGATAATGCTTACGTAGTGCACCACTTATACGAAGAACATGATAACCTAAAAAATATACTTTCAGCATGCAAGGAAGCAGGGAACCCCGACAGGGTTTTCATGTATACTTCCACTTCCAAGATAACTTTTCCAGGAGCCGGAGTTGCAGCGATGGCAGCCAGCGTGAACAATATAAAACACATTAAAAAGAGGTTGGCAAAACAGACTATAGGTCCTGATAAACTCAATCAATTGCGCCATGTAATCTTTTTAAAGGACTTAAATAATATAAGTGAGCATATGAAAAAGCATGCGGCAATTTTGAGACCCAAATTTGAAATAGTTCTTGATACGTTGGAAAAAGAGCTTGGAGGCAAAAATATTGCATGGTGGAGTAAACCCAGGGGAGGATATTTCATAAGCCTTAACACAATGCCGGGATGTGCAAAAAAGGTAGTTGAAAAAGCAGCAGAAGCAGGCGTAATAGTTACTCCTGCAGGAGCTACTTTTCCATACGGCAAGGACCCGGAAGATCGTAATATACGTATTGCTCCTACCTTTCCTCCCATGCATGAACTTGAAAAGGCTATGGAACTGATATGCATTTGTGTTCAATTGGTAAGTATAGAGAAAATACTGGCTGAGAGAAAAAAGTGGAGTGAGTAAATTGGCGAATTTGCACGGCGCCTGCAATTCATTGCAGGCGCCATTAAGTGATTGTAATTATTTTATTGATTGTAATTATTTTATACTTTGCATAGCTTTTAAGTCGGAATTCTTACCCATTACCACAACTATATCATTTTCTTTAAATTTAGTATCTGCCTGGGGGAGTATATTCAAATAGTCGGATGTCCTTAATGCCACAATACTTACCCCATACTTCGTCCTTACTGCAAGACCGCCTATGGTCTTACCAACCCAACTTAACGGTACAGTAAATTCCATTATGCTGTACTCCGGGGAAAGTTCGAAAATGTCAATAATATTATTTGATGAAATACTATTGGCTGCCCTGATTCCCATATCCCGCTCGGGAAATATAACTTTATCTACTCCTATTTTGTAAAGAACTTTTGCATGGAGCTCATTTGAGGCTTTAGCAAGGATATATTTTGAACCAAGTTCTTTCAATAACACTGCAGTTAGTATGCTGGATTGTATATCTCCTATTGCAACAATTGTAGCGTCATAGTTTTTTACACCTATAGATTTTAAAAGCTCTTCATTTGAGGCTTCACCGGCAATAGCGTGGGTTACTTCATTTGAAAATTGCTGGATAATGTTTTCGTTTTTATCCACTACTAGTACATCGTGGCCTAATGAAGAAAGAGTCCTTGCAAAGCTCTGCCCAAATCTTCCAAGCCCTAATACAAGGTATGATCTCATAATAAATAATACCTCCTTAAACTATTAACAACTATGTTTACCTGTATAACCTTTATAACCTTTATAATCTTTATAACCTTTATAATCTTTATAAACATTTTTACCTGATTAATTTTAATATAATTATTTCTTTAAGCAATAGTTATTCATTAACCAACTCCTATTTTTCCTTCAGGGAATCTGTAAGGCAGATTTTTATATCCCTGACCGGTTGATATGATTATTGCAGCTGAAAGAGGGCCAATCCTGCCCAAAAACATAGTTATTATAATCTGAAGTTTACTGGTAACATTTAGGGTTGGTGTAATTCCTGTTGACAGCCCTACAGTCCCAAATGCTGAAACAGATTCAAACAACACCTGTATAAAAGAACCTTCTTTATTAATTAAAAGTACCATTGTTGTTGTAAATATTAAAATGGCGCTTAATATTATAATTGAAAGAGATTTCTTTATAACAGTTTCAGGTACCCTGCGGCCCAGAAGGTTAACATCGCTATCCCCTTTTATATATGATAAAGTAGCAAAAATAATTATGCTGAAAGTGGTAACTTTAATTCCCCCGGCTGTAGAACCGGGTGCACCTCCTATAAACATCAGGAGAATTGTAAGCAATTTTGACTGTTCTGTCAAGTCGGCTACTGAAATAGTGTTAAAACCGGCCGTCCTTGGGGTAATAGAATGAAAAAAAGCGTTCATTATTTTTAACGAAACAGGAAGGCCCTTTAAAGTACTAGGATTATTATACTCAAAGGCATACAATAGAATAGTCCCTGTTATAATTAATACGAATGTAGTTAGCAAGACTACTCTTGTATGAAGTATAAAGGCGGAAAACTTTTTATTTACTGCAATATCCTTCCAGACAATAAATCCCAAGCCACCAATTATAATTAAAAAACTTATAGTAAAAACTATAACAGGATCCTGATTAAATTTGCTTAGGCTTGTAAATTCATTACCCGGACTACCAAATATATCAAATCCGGCATTACAAAAGGCAGAAACAGAATGAAACAAGCTCTTGGCTATACCATTTTTAATTCCATACAGGGGAATTAATTTAGTTGAAAAAATTATTGCTCCGATAAATTCAGCTGTAAAAGCTGCAATTAATATGTTTTTAAAGATGCGCACTATTCCTGAAAGTGTAAATTCATTTAAAGATTCCTGTATGGCAAGCCTTTCCTTTAATCCTATACGCCTGCCCAAAAATAGAGAAAAAAGTGTGGCAAAGGACATAATGCCTAAGCCG
Source organism: Bacillota bacterium (assembly GCA_013314855.1). NCBI lineage: Bacteria > Bacillati > Bacillota > Bacillota bacterium. Next base: position 5,331 of record JABUEW010000073.1, read on the forward strand.
CCTGCTTGAATTAATACTATTATAACTACTTGACCAAATGCGGACCATGTTGTATTTGTGTCGAGAACAACAAGTCCGGTAACACAGACTGCTGAAGTAGCAGTAAAAAGAGCGTCTACAAAGCTTACACTTTGTTGTCCGGGCCTTACTGAAAAAGGCAGATATAATAGGATTGCTCCTGTAATAATTAAGCCGGCAAATCCTAATGCAATAACATGAGCCGGGAAAAAATGCACAATTTTTGGCTTATCAGTGTTTCCTATTTTGCTCTTACCTTTAAAAAAAAGTTTACTCATTTGTATTACCTGCTCTTTCAATATATTAGTATACAATATTTTTCTCATAAACGTCAACTTATACAAAGTATTTGCAAATAAATAGCTATTTTTATTTTCATAATATTTTACTATATGAGAGTAATAAAAAAAAGGGGTAAAATGGGCGCATTTTATTTAAGTGAAGAAAATATTGGTAAGGAGCATTAGTGAAGCTGCTGTAGAGCCTTTTAATCCGAGCGGAGGAAAAGCAAAATCGTTGTTTGAGTAAAATTATTTCTTAGTTTTTGTTCAAATAATTTTACGAGTTCGATTTTGCCCGTAGCTGAATTTAAAGGCTCTAAGCAGCGTAACGATAGCTCCTGGCAAATATTTCTTCACTTTTAATAAATGCGCCCGTAAAATTATTTAAAGTTGCACATACTGGAATGTTTCTTATATAATATTCTTATACTGTTACTGTTACTGTACATGGGGGATGTGTGGGAGGACTTTGTATATGGAAGAAATAATTAAGGGAATAACTTATATTTTTTTTGATTGCATGGAGACGCTGGTTGATGTCATAGAATTACCGACGATTAAGGAATATGCTAAATGGGCTTTTGAAGGGTCGGGAGTGGAAAAATACTGGAATGATTTTGAGCATTTTTTGGAAGAATATAAGCTTGCCAGGAAAAGTATAATAGAATCTCTTCCTGAGCATAAAGAATTTAGGACTATTGAGAGGTTTGAGCTAATTTGTAATAACAATTGCAATATTAAAGGGAAGGTGAATGTAAAAGTAGTTGCAGAAAAATTAAATAGCAACTTTTGGGAAACATATGTTTCTAAATGCTATGTTAGACAGGATGTAAAAGAGGTTCTTCCCTCTATTTCCAAAAAATACGGTTTATGTGTAGTATCTAATTTTATGGTACCGGGTGGAATAGAAGAACTTTTAAAGATATTTGGGATAAAACAGTACTTTAATTTTATTGTTACTTCTGTTAATGAAGGTTGGAAAAAACCTCACCCTGTAATTTATAATGCCGCATTAAAAAAGGCAGGGGTAACTCCAAGGGAAGTTTTGTTTGTAGGAGATGACTATGGAAATGATTATATAGCTCCCCAAAAAATGGGGTTTAATGCAATTTATCTGGATAAATATGGCAAATTTACCGAATTACCCTATAAGGTAAAGGACTTTTATCAGTTGGGAGAAATTTTAGGGGTATAATAAATCTGGGATATAATAAATATCTTGTCTTTTGCTTAGGACTATGCTAAAATTACAAAAAATAACCGGGGAACTAAAACAGGGTATATAAAAGATATAAATTTAATAGTAGGGGTGTATAATAATTATGAATATCAATAGGAAGTTTAAAGTGGGTGTTCTTGGCGGAACAGGTTTTGTAGGACAGAGGTTTCTTTCTATCCTTGAAAATCATCCATGGTTTGAGGTGGTATGTATTGCCGCAAGCGAAAGGTCTGCAGGTAAAAGCTATTCAGAAGCAGTTAAAGGCCGTTGGAAGCTTAATACACCGATACCTGCCGAAATAGCGGATATAGTAGTAAAAAACCTTAATCAGGTGGATGAAATTTCTGAAGAAACAGATTTTGTTTTTTGTGCTGTAGATATGAAAAAAGAAGAGATAAAAGCTTTTGAGGAAATGTATGCAAAGGCTGAAACTCCGGTAATATCGAATAATTCTGCTCACAGGTGGACTCCTGACGTACCGATGGTTATACCGGAAATTAATCCCGGTCACCTGGAAATAATAGAAAAGCAAAAGAAAAGACTTGGTGTAAAAAATGGGTTCATAGCTGTAAAACCCAATTGCTCCATACAGAGTTATGTACCGGCAATACATCCTTTAATGGGATTTGGGCCTAAGGAAATAATGGTATGTACCTACCAGGCTATTTCGGGAGCCGGCAAGGTGTTTAGTGATTGGCCTGAGATGGAGGACAATGTTATACCGTATATCGGAGGAGAAGAAGATAAAAGTGAGAATGAACCGTTAAAAATTTGGGGTTATATTGAAGGAGAACAAATAATAAAAGCCCAAAAGCCTGTAATATCATCTCAATGCTACCGGGTGCCTGTATCTGACGGGCATATGGCAGCTGTGTCTGTTTCCTTCAGCAAGAAACCTTCGAAGGAAGAAATAATTGAATTGTGGAATGATTTTAAGGGAAAACCCCAAATACTTGATTTACCAAGCGCACCAAAGCAATTTTTAAAGTACTTCGAAGAAAACGACAGACCTCAAACCAAGCTGGATAGGGACTATGAAAAGGGGATGGGGGTTACTCTTGGAAGGCTTAGGGAAGATTGCATTTTTGACTATAAATTTGTAGGACTTTCTCACAATACAATTCGGGGAGCTGCAGGTGGGGCAGTCCTAATTGCCGAATTACTTGTTGCAGAAGGATACCTTGCAAAGAAATAACCATACCTGCATTTGCTTTAGTCGACTTTCAGTCGAAAATATAACTCCTGCACTTTAGTGCAGGAGTCGTTAAGAATACAACTTAAAGAATATAGGTATAAGGAGGCTGGATAATATGCAAGAAACGCCGTTGCTAAATTTAGAAATGAGAGAGGAAATAGGTGGAGGAAAGGTTAATAAACTAAGACTTAAAGGATATATTCCTGCAATTATATATGGTAAGGGAATGGATAGTCTACCGGTAAAAATAAAATTACCCGATTTAAGGACAGCACTTTCCAAATATGGCAGGAATACTATATTTAATGCAAATTTACCAGGGCAAAATAGTTTTCCCATAGTTATTAAGGAAATACAAAATGATATAATTACAGGGGAAATGATACATGCAGATCTACAAAAGATTTCACTGACTGAAGTAAGACGTGCGGAAGTACCTGTTAGAATCTATGGCCGTGAATTGTTAGAGGCCTCTCAAATGATAGTGATTCAGCAAATGGATGAAATAATGGTTAAATGTCTTCCACAAGATACCCCGCAGTTTATTAAACTTGATGTTTCCAAGATGACATCAGGTGACAGTATTACTGCAGGACAGATTGAGCTTCCGGAGGGGGTTACTCTTGACAGTGACCCTGACCAAATTGTTGCAATAGTAACGGAAGTTAAAGATGTTGTAGAGGAAACTGAAAAGGGTGAAACTGAAGAAGAGACAATAGGCGGTGATGAGTCGTAAGAAATAACCCATTTGTGAAGAGGTAAACAGACTAAAATTTCGGTAGGAGCTAATTGTCCTCACCGAAATTTTTTATGGGTTAACATATTGTCGTTTATGGTAAATATATGTTAGAATAAGTACAGTTTTTTATAAATAATATTGGGGGATTCTATATATGGCAGGAGAAATAAACTTGAGAGAGACAATTTTTGGTCTTTTAGGAGGCCTTGCTATATTTATTTACGGAATGAACCTTATGGGTGACGGCTTGCAAAAAACTGCAGGAGAACGCATGAGACGTATATTGGAAATACTAACCGGTAATCCTATTATAGGGGTGGTGGTAGGTACTTTAGTTACTATGCTGGTACAAAGCAGCAGTGCCACAACAGTTATGGTTATTGGGTTTGTAAGTGCCAGGCTTATGACTCTTACGCAAGCTATAGGCGTTATAATGGGGGCAAATATTGGTACTACTTTTACTGCACAGTTAATTGCCTTTAAAATTGGTAATTATGCTTACATTATAGCAGCAATAGGTTTTATACTTTATTTCTTCTTCAAAAAAAGAATGCTTAAGTATATAGGGCAATCTATATTTGCTTTTGGACTTTTATTCATTGGGCTGAATATTATGGGAGATGTAATGAAGCCCCTTGCCCAAAACCCCGTATTTACGAATTTGATATTGAAATTGGGTGAACATCCTGTACTGGGTGTCCTGGTGGGTACAATTAGTACTGTGTTGATCCAGAGCAGTAGTGCTGTAATAGCTGTTCTTCAGAACCTTGCGTCTCAACCAATGCCTGATGGTATCCATGCCCTGGTAAGTTTGGAAACAGCCATACCTATACTTTTTGGAAGCAATATAGGTACTACCATTACTGCGATACTTGCTTCTATCGGTGCAAAAGTAAATGCTAAACGGGCTGCGGTAGCCCATTCGATGTTTAATATATTTGGAACGCTGGTATTCATATGGTTTGTGCCGCTTTTTGCGGAATTTATTAAATTGATATCACCAAAAGGGGATGAAGTAGTAGTTATATCCAGACAGATAGCCAATGCCCATACTTTTTTTAATACGTTTAATACAATTATTTGGCTTCCTTTTATATGGCTGCTCGCAAAATTTGTTGCTTTCATTGTCAGAGGAGAAGATGATAGTATTGAAAAAAGAGTACTTTATCTTGATTATAGAGTATTAAATAACCCAATAATAGCTATGAATTTAGCTACAAAAGAACTTGCCAGGATGGCTAAAATAACACAGCAAATGATGGCAAGCGCAAGGCTGGCATTTGTTATGTCCAATATGGAAGAAGCAAATAAAGTTCATGAGATTGAAGATGTTATTGATGTAATTCAAACAGAGATAGTTAAATACCTTTCCACTATGCTGTCCAGATGTACTCTTACCGAGAGGCAATCTGTGAGGCTTGCAGGGCTTATGCATGTAACCAATGATATAGAGCGTATAGGTGACCATTGCCAAAATATTGCTGAATTTGCAGAATGGAAGCAGGATGAAAACATACCATTTTCCCAGGAGGCCCTGGAAGAAATAACGGATGCGTTCATACAGGTTAATAATATGGTGAATGATAGTATACATGCTTTACATGACAGTAATATAGAACTTGCAAAAAGAGTCCTGTCAGAAGAATATGAGGTGGATAACCTGGAGGAAAAATTACGCGACAGGCATCTTAAGCGGTTGAATTCCGGACTTTGCAATCCACAGGCCGGAGTCATATTTATTGAATTGATCCATAATCTTGAAAGAATTGCAGACCATTGCAATAACATTGCCGAGGCAGTCCTAAATGATTATAATGTTAAACCCGAACAATATGAAAATTTTCAGGAAAAGGAGTAAAAGTTTCCCGCACTCCGTGTTTTTATATTATATATTATTTGTATTATTTGAAACTTTTTTGTGTCAAATACCTTAACATTTTTGTAAATTTATCCGATTATATAAGGAGAAGCAATAATTTGTTTAAATAAAAGTATAGTTTGTGGAGGGTTGTATGGACCTTGCAACATTAATCGGTATTATTGGTGGTACTTTATGTATAGTTATACCAATAATTCAAGGTGGAGCGCCGGAAATATATTTTAGTTTTGGATCCATGCTTGTTACAATTGGAGGCGGTATAGCATCCACTCTTATTAGTTATAGGGTAAAAGAAATATTAAAAATTATGAAAGTGGTAGCTAACGCTTTTTCCGGTAAAGAAACTGATCTTGAATCAACTATAAGACTACTGGTTGAATTATCGCAAAAAGCAAGGCGTGAAGGACTTCTTGCCCTTGAGACTGATCAGGAAAACATAGAAGATGACTTTATTAGAAGGTCTATCCAGTTAATAGTTGATGGAGTAGAGCCTGAAATAATAAAAGAGTCTTTAGATGTAGAACTTGATAATATGAGTATACGGCACGAAAGAGGGCAGGGGTTATTTAGAACTATGGGTGCTCTATTCCCGGCTTGGGGGATGATAGGTACCCTTATAGGTCTAATTAACTTGTTAAAATCTCTTGATAAACCTGAAAATATCGGACCTGCTATGGCACTTGCACTCATTACAACCCTCTATGGTTCTTTACTGGCCCATTTTATATGTAATCCTATTGCAAATAAGCTTTCATTGAAGAGCAAAGAAGAGATCCAAGAAAAAGAGATGATAATTGAAGGGATATTATCAATTCAGGCAGGTGAAAACCCAAGAATAATGGAACATAAATTAAAAACTTTTCTTTCTTCTAAGCAAAGGGAAGCTTATGAAGCAAAAAATAGAGAAAGCAGAGAAAATGTCAAAGAGAGAGAAAAAGGCAGTAGTGGTAATAGAATTGTTACTGAATAGTAAAAGGAGGGGATATTTTGGCAACAGGGCGTAGAAAAAGAGATCAAAACAGTTCAAGTGAGGGTTCAAGTGATTGGATGACTACATATAGCGATATGGTAACACTGCTTTTAACTTTTTTTGTTATGCTTTTCTCTATGGCAACAATAGACAAACATAAATTTGAGCAAATTGCCATTTCTATTAAAAATGCATTTGTACGTCAAGGTAGTGGTGGTGAAATGTTTGAAAGCAATAGAGGGAAGCAGTTTATTAACATTTATGATGAGTTAAATTCGGTTGATCAAATTGTATCATTGGTTAACGATGATTTAGTAGAAAATAATGCAGAATTAGCAGACAAAAATGATAATGCTGTGCAAAGGATTGAAGATATAAAAAAAGAATTGGAAAAAGCCATAGTAGAAATGGGTTTGGGTGAATATGTAAAAATTATTGAAAGAAAGGAATTTTTGGTACTGAGATTTAATTCAGTTATTTTATTTGACTTAAGCAGTGCAGATATAAGGGATTCAGCAAAAGGGGTCCTTAAAAAATTGGGAAATATATTAAACAGGCTGGACAATGAGATAATTATACAGGGACATACGGATAACCTCCCCATAAATACGCCGCAATTCCCTTCCAATTGGGAATTATCAACAAGAAGGGCAACAAATGTAGTTCATTTCTTTATAGATAACTGTGGAATTGAGCCTTCAAGATTAACCGCTACAGGAAACGGTGAATTCAAACCGGTAAAACCAAATGATACCCCGGAAAACAGGCAACAGAATAGAAGAATCGATATTGTCATAAGTAAACTTGAGTAAGTGCCTATACGGAATATTTCCATGGAATTTTCCTCTTGACACGAACATAAGTTTGCGGAATAATATATATATGTATGCTATATATAGCATACATATGTGCTTTATTTTCAAAACACCAGGTCTAAAAAGGAGAGAAATTCATGGAAAAAGACAGAAAGAAAAATGAATATGGAAACGAAAGCATTTCTGCATTGAAAGGACCTGACAGAGTGAGACTGCGTCCAGGGGTAATATTTGGATCTGATGGACTCGAAGGGTGTCAGCATGCAGTGTTCGAAATCCTTTCCAATTCAATTGATGAGGCCAGGGAGGGTTTTGGCGACGTAATCGAAGTCACACGGTTTAAAGACAAGTCAATTATGATAAAAGACTATGGAAGGGGAATACCCCTGGATTACAATCCAAAAGAGCAGAGATACAACTGGGAATTGGTTTATTGTGAACTTTACGCAGGAGGAAAATATAAAAATTATTTGGGCGGAAACTATGAATTCAGCCTGGGCCTGAACGGCCTTGGTGCATGTGCAACCCAATACACCTCTGAATACATGGATGTTACTGTATATAGGGACGGTTACAGGTATGATCTGCATTTTGAAAAAGGATATAACATAGGAGGTCTAATAAAACAGAAATGCAATTATGAACATACAGGTACAATTCAAAGGTGGAAACCTGATATTGAGGTATTTACCGATATTAATATTCCCTTAAGTTATTTTCAAGAAACATTAAAAAAACAAGCTGTTGTTAATTCAGGCATAAAGTTTGTACTATACGATCAAGAATCTGGACAGGTCTTCGAGTATTATTATAAAAATGGAATTGTGGATTATATAAAAGAAATAGATGCTGGTAAGGGTTTTACAGGTATTCAGTTTTATGAAACAACAGCTAGAGGGAGAGACAGGGAGGACAAACCCGAGTATAAGGTAAAAATACAGGTGGCTTTTTGCTTTAATAACGAAATCAATCTTATTGAGTACTATCATAATTCCAGCTTCCTTGAACATGGCGGTTCGCCCGATAAGGCGGTAAAAGCAGCTTTTGTACATGAAATTGACAAGTGTATAAAGGCGAGGAACAAATACAACAAAGATGAGACAAAAATTACTTTTGCTGATATACAAGATAGTTTAATAATGGTAACCAACTCCTTTTCTACCATAACCAGCTATGAGAACCAAACAAAAAAATCTATAACCAACAGGTTTATCCAGGAGGCTATGACGGATTTTTTAAAACAACAGCTTGAGGTGTATTTTATTGAGAATAAAATTGAAAGCGACAAGATAATTGAACAAGTCCTTTTAAACAAAAGGAGCAGGGAAACTGCTGAAAAGGCCAGACTAAATATTAGAAAGAAACTTAGTGGGAGTATAGACATATCGAACAGAGTAAAAAAGTTTGTTGATTGTAGGACAAAAGATATCAGCAAAAAGGAACTGTATATAGTAGAAGGAGATTCAGCGCTTGGTGCATGTAAGTTGGGAAGAGATGCAGAATTCCAGGCAATTATGCCGATAAGAGGTAAAATTCTTAACTGCCTGAAAAGTGGGTATGACGGAATTTTCAAAAACGAAATAATTGTTGACCTACTTAAAGTCTTGGGTTGCGGAGTAGAAATTAAATCAAAACATAACAGGGAATTAAACACTTTCGATCTTGGAAACTTGAAGTGGGATAAAATTATAATATGTACTGATGCTGATGTAGACGGTTTCCAGATAAGGACTTTAATACTGGCAATGTTATACAGGCTTGTCCCTACCCTGATAAAAGAAGGAAAGGTTTATATAGCGGAAACACCATTATTTGAGATTACTACCAGGGATAAAACATATTTTGCCTACAACGAGAAGGAAAAAAATGACATATTAGCTAAAATAAAGGGGAAATACACAATACAGCGTTCAAAAGGACTGGGTGAGAATGATCCTGAAATGATGTGGGAAACCACAATGAATCCTAAAACGAGAAGGCTTATAAAAGTTGTACCTGAAGATGAAGAAAAGACACAGGAAATCTTTGAACTTTTGCTGGGAGATAATCTCCAGGGGAGAAAAGATTTTATTGAAGCTGAAGGGTATAAGTATCTGGATATGGTTGATGTGAGTTAATATGAAAAACGTGATAAGCGTCGCATTGCGTTGTCAAACTTCGGGCGCAAAAATCCTCACATATACCCACATATGCTCCGGTTTTTGCGCCTCGTTTTCCTAGCACTGCTCGCTTCTGACGATTTTCATTGATATTTGTGACCGGAGGTCATGTAAGTTAATATGAAAAGCGTGATAAGCGTTGCATTGCGTTGTCAGACTAAGATCATAGAGCTTAATAGTGAAGGTGATAAGAGAAAATGGATAGTGTAAATTTAATTGAGCAAAATATTACAAGCACACTTGAAAAAAATTACATGCCTTATGCAATGAGTGTTATAGTTTCAAGGGCAATTCCTGAAATTGACGGTTTTAAACCCTCTCACAGGAAGCTTTTATATACAATGTATACCATGGGCCTTCTTACAGGTGCCAGGACCAAGTCAGCCAATGTAGTAGGGCAGACAATGAAACTCAACCCTCATGGAGATATGGCTATTTATGAAACTCTTGTAAGGTTGACAAGAGGTTATGGGGCACTTTTACACCCTTTTGTAGATTCAAAGGGTAATTTTGGGAAACAATATTCCAGGGATATGAAATATGCCGCTCCCCGTTATACTGAAGTGAAGCTGGACAAAATAAGCCAGGAAATATTCAATGAACTGGATAAAAATGCTGTTGACTTTACGGATAATTATGACGGTTCTTTAAAGGAGCCAGTGCTGCTTCCCACCACCTTCCCCAATATCCTCGTAAATCCCAATCAGGGTATAGCTGTAGGAATGGCAAGCAATATCTGTAGTTTTAACCTTAGGGAGGTTTGTGAGGCTACAGTGCAGTTTATAAATGACGAAAACACGGATATTGCGCAGTATATCAAAGCTCCTGATTTTCCAACAGGTGGTCAGCTGATTTATAATGAAAAAGAAATAAGAGAGATTTATGAAACGGGCAGGGGAAGTTTTAAAGTAAGAGCAAAATACAGGTTTGACAAAAAAAACAGTTGTATTGAAATATATGAAATACCGTATACAACAACCACTGAAGCTATAATGGATGCAGTTATTCAGTTGGTGAAATCAGGTAAAATAAAGGATATAACTGATATACGAGATGAGACAGACCTCGATGGTCTTAAGATAACTATTGATATTAAAAAGAACGTGGATGCTGATGAACTAATGAACAAATTGTATAAGATTACACCTCTTGAGGATACTTTTTCCTGTAACTTCAATATACTTATCAATGGAGTGCCTAAAGTTATGGGAATAAAGGACATTTTAAGGGAGTGGATATCTTTTAGGGTAAACTGTATTAAAAGAGTTACCATGTTTGACATGGAGAAGAAATCGGAAAAACTTCATCTTCTCTTAGGATTACAAAAAATACTTTTAGACATTGACAAGGCAATTAGGATAATACGGAATACGGAACAGGATTCCGAAGTTGTACCGAATCTTATGAAGGCATTTGGAATTGACAGGGTACAGGCAGAATTTGTAGCAGAAATAAAGCTCAGGAACCTGAACAAGGAATATATATTGAACCGTGTGGGTGAGGTTGAAACATTACAAAAAGAAATTAAGGAATTAACAAGTATTTATAACAGTGAGAATAAGATTAAGAGAATAATTATTAAACAATTAAATGAAGTGGCAAAAAAATATGACCAACCCAGGAGGACGGACATTATCCATGAAGAATTTGTTGAAGAAATAACCGAGGAGCATTTTATAGAAGATTACAATGTAAAGCTGTTCTTAACCGAACAGAACTACATTAAAAAAATACCGCTGGTTTCGCTAAGAGCCAATCCCGAACAAAAACTTAAGGAAGATGACCGTATTATACAGGAAATAGATGCCCGTAATAAAGACGATCTATTGCTGTTTTCCAGCAAACATACTGTGTACAAGATAAAAGTCCATGAACTGGAAGACCATAAGGCCAGTATTCTTGGCGAATACCTTATAAACAAGCTGGAAATGGATGAAGATGAAAAGATTATATATATTGTTGCAACAAGCGATTACAAGGGTTACTTGCTGTTCTCGTTTGAAAATGGGAAAGTTGCAAAAATTGATATGAGCAGCTATGCAACAAAAACAAACCGCAGGAAACTATTGAATGCTTATTCCGATTTGTCCAGGCTGATTCATATCATGTATATTGAAAATGACCTTGAATTGGTCGCATACAGTAGTATTGGAAAGGTCCTTGTTTTTAATACCTCTGCTATTAACTCTAAAACAACGAGGAATTCACAGGGAGTACAGGTCCTCAAGGAAAAGAAAGGCAGCAGGATGACTGAAATAAAAACAGTTGATGAGGCAGGCTTGAGTGATCTGGATTATTACAGGACAAAGAATATTCCAGCAACCGGATGTTATCTTAAGAAAGAAGATAAAATGAGCAGGCAGATTCAAATAGAGTTGAAATAGTTCTAATGAAAAATAATCGAACTTAAAATTAAAATAAACCTTGAATAGATTTTGGTAAAAGTGTAGTATATTCTTACTGACAAAAATAGGAGGGAAGTGGGTAAAATGGTTGCAAGAGATATTCTTGAAGAAGTCCTGTCCAGGGCTTTATCTCTAGGAGGGGATTTTTCTGAAATATTTGTAGAGGACAGGGTAATAAATAGTATCAGAATGGTAAATGGAAAGATTGATGATGTGATTTCAGGCAGGGACCATGGTGCAGGAATAAGGATAATGAAAGGTTATAGAAGTGTATATGCCTATACTAACGATACCGGTAGGACTGCATTACTTGATACGGCTTATAAAGCTGCATGTGCCTTAAAGGAAGGAGAACAGGATTTGAATATTACTCTGACTGAAAGAATACCTTCAAATATACATCAAATCTTGTATGTACCTTCATCAGTGGATAACCAAAAAAAAGCAACTATTGTAAAAACCGCATATAAGGCAGCAAAGGATTATGCTCCTGAGATTCTCCAGGTGACTGTGGGATATGGTGATGTAGACCAGAAAATATTAATCGCGAACAGTGAAGGCTTACTGGTGGAAGACAGGAGGGTAAGGACCCGTCTTTTTATTCAGTCCATAGCCAGTGATGGAAATGAAAACCAGACAGGCTTTGAAGGCCCCGGGAGGTATATGGGTTTTGAAATGTTTGAAATAATTGATCCTGAATATTATGCAAAGGAGGCAAGCAGGACGGCGGTGACAATGCTTCATGCAGACCTGTGTCCTGCAGGAAGAATGCCTGTAGTTATAGATAACGGCTTCGGTGGTGTAATATTTCATGAAGCATGCGGCCATGCTCTTGAAGCTACTTCTGTTGCAAAGGGACATTCAGTTTTTGCGGGTAAAATTGGAGAAAAAATTGCCTCAGAAAAGGTAACAGCCATTGATGATGGAACAATACCAAACTTATGGGGTTCAATCAATATTGACGATGAAGGCATACCTACACAACGAAAGGTGCTGATTGAAAATGGAATACTCAAGACATATATGATAGACAAACTTAATGGCAGAAGGATGGGAATGGCACCTAATGGAAGCTCAAGGAGGCAGTCATATAAATATGCTCCCACATCAAGGATGACAAATACATATATTGCGCCGGGGAGTGACGAAAATGACGATATAATTGCTTCAATACCTGAAGGTCTGTATGCTAAAAAAATGGGTGGAGGTTCTGTAAATCCTGTTACCGGGGAATTTAACTTTGCTGTGGCGGAGGGCTACCTTATCAGAAACGGTAAGGTGAATAAACCTGTAAGAGGAGCTACTTTAATAGGCAAAGGTTCGGAAATACTGTTTAAAATTGATATGGTAGGCAAAGACATGCAGATGGGGCAGGGAATGTGTGGATCATTAAGCGGTAGTGTGCCTACAAATGTGGGTCAGCCGATGATTAGGGTCTCGGAAATTACTGTAGGTGGGAGGTAAAAAGGTATGAAAACTATGGAATTCAGAGAATTCAAGGATAAACTGTTTAAGGCAGCCAGAGAGGCAGGTTTTACAGATTTTGAAGTTTATTATGCCCTGGGTGAAAGCTTTAAAGTAACTGTTTACCAAAAAGAAATAGACAATTATAGCGTTAATGTTACAAAGGGCCTTGGCTTCAGGGGGATTTACAATGGTCGTATGGGATATGCCTATACGGAAATCCTTGATGAGGAATCCGTGAACCTGTTGGTAAAAAATGCAAAAACTAATGCTATTGTTAAAGATAATGATGACCTGGAGGTAATTTATCGTGGGGATGATAAATATATTGATATAAATTGCTTTAATGAAGAGCTTCCCAAAGTAGGTGAAAATGAGAAAATAAGACTTGCCCTGGAAATGGAAACAATGGCACTGGAAAAGGATAAACGGGTAAAAGACATTAAATACTGCGGTATACAATCATTTGAAGGAAACATTAATATTGTGAATTCAAAAGGCCTTGATTTGAGTCATAGGGCAAATGGAATTTATGCAGTATTAATACCGGTAGTTCAGGACGGTGATAGAGCTACCACGTCGGTAGCATTCAAATCATCCAGAAATATTAATGATATAAAGGTAGAAGACCTGGTAAATGAGGCTGTTGAGAAGGCCCTCGCATATATTGGCGCGGGAGTTGTCAAAACAGGAAAGTATAAGGTTGTACTAAATAACGAGGTGGCTTCTGACCTTCTTGAAACCTATGCAGACATATTTAGTGCGGATAAAGTACAAAAAGGTATGTCATTATTAAAAAATAAAACCGGTAAAATAGTCGGTTCAAAAACCTTGACCATTATTGATGATCCTCTTTTGGAAAATGGCATGGCTTCAACTCCTTTCGATGGGGAGGGAGTGGCATGTCATACCAAAGAGATAGTAAGGGAAGGACAACTTGTTACTTTATTGCATAATTTGAGGACTGCATTAAAAGATGGAGTAAAAAGTACAGGTAATGCTTCAAGACCTTCTTATTCTTCTACCATAGACATATCCCCTACTAATTTTTACGTTAAAGCGGGAGAATTGGACCTTGAGGAATTGCTTCGGAAAATGCAAAACGGGCTTTTGATAACAGAATTACAGGGACTTCATTCAGGTGCCAATACAATATCAGGGGATTTTTCACTTGCTGCTAAAGGCTTTGAGATCCTAAACGGCGAAATAAGCCGCCCTATAGAACAAATAACTATAGCAGGCAACTTCTATCAACTTATGTTGGACATTGAGGAAGTGGGTAATGATATTAAATTTGGGATACCTTCAGGTGGAGGCTGTTTCGGAAGCCCTTCATTACTAATAAGGGAGTTGTCTGTGGCAGGATAAATAAGCGTCAAGTAAATAAATCTAAAGGACACCGGAAATCAATTTGCCCGGCGTCCTTTTGAAATTACTCCCCGAAAAATTCTTCATATAGGGATTTTACAGCTTTTATACTGTCTTCAGCTTTAACACCGAACATAATGCTTATTTCTGAAACACCCTGGTTTATCATTTCTATATTAACCCCAACCCGGGCAAAGGCGGCTGTTGCCCTTGCGGCAATCCCTACTGTTTGGCTCATGCCTTCTCCTACAATCATAATAAGGGCCAGGTTATGCATAATTGTTACCTCATCTACTGCCAATTCTTTTTCAATACGGCTGATGATACGTTCTTCAGTTTCCTTTCTCAATTGCGATTGGTTCAAAACAACAGACATGTGGTCAATACCCGAAGGCATGTGGTCATAGGAGAGGTTTTCATCTTCAAGTATCTTTAAGACCTTTCTTCCAAATCCAATTTCACGGTTCATAAGGTATTTGCTTATGTTGATGCAACAAAACCTGTCATCATTTGCAATGCCTATAACCGGTCTTGTAATATTTTTACGTTCAGGCACAATGGTTGTCCCGGGAGCATCAGGGTTATTAGTATTTTTTATTCTTACAGGTATACCTTTACGGTAGACGGGAACCAGGGCTTCTTCATGGAAAACACTGAATCCTGCATAGGAGAGTTCCCGCATTTCCCTGTATGTAAGCTCATATATGGGATAGGGGTTGGGTATTATGCGGGGATTTACAGAATAAACACAGTCAACATCTGTAAAATTTTCGTACAGTTCTGCATTAAGAGCTGCCGCCAGTATAGAACCGGTAATATCTGAACCTCCCCTGGAAAAAGTAACAATATCTCCTTCAAAAGAGTAGCCAAAAAATCCGGGAAAGATAACAATCCCTGGAATATCTTTTAAGGATTTCAGGTTCTCATAAGACTCCGGAAGAACCTGGGCATTCCCAAATTCATTACTTAAAACTAGTCCTGCATCTTTGGGATTAATGTAACAGGCATTTATCCCCTGGTTTTGAAGGTAACCTGCCACCAATTTGGCGCAATTATCTTCACCGGCAGCTTTCATTATATCAATAAATTTCTTGTTGTCTCCTGTATAAAGCTTTAGACGCCCTCTAATATCATCAGCTATTGAAGTTATAACACCGCCGGAAACTTCCAGTTCCTTACCGATATCATTAAAACGGCTAATTACTGCTTCACATTCTTTATCGGCATTGCCGGTTGCTATATAGTTTTCAGCGCATTTGATTAAAAGGTCTGTAACTTTGATATCTTCACTGTATCTTTTACCTGGGGCAGAAACTACAATCACCTTTCTCTTTGGATCTGAAGTTATAATATTACATACCTTTTTTACTTGCTCTGCACTTGCTAGAGAGGTTCCACCAAATTTTGCAACTTTCATCTATTTTATCTCCCCCATTTTAATAAAATTTAATCTTTTCATTATATATTATATTTTAATGCTTTTTATATGGTACCAAGTCTATATGGCTATATGGCGCCGATTAACTAAGATAATACTATATATAAAACGAAACGGAATAAGTATAGTAAATATACTTATTCTGCAGTTATTATTTATTATTAAAATAATACAATCACATGTGTATGGTGTCAATATGTTTTTTAGAAAAAAGCAATTTGCGTTGTATATAATTTTACGATTAAAAATCTTTAAAACACCTTTTAAAAGTATATTTTCAGTCACAATAATTTCAAAATTAAGATTATCTTTCATTATAAAAACATAAAATTTTCCAC
>JABUEW010000074.1 GCA_013314855.1 Bacillota bacterium
ATTTTATCATTTCTATATCTTCAGGACTAAATGTCCTACCTGAAAATGTTCTATTAGTATTGTTCATGACTTGATTACCTACCTCCCCCAAGTCTACTATACAATACTAATCTTGTACGTGTCCAACTCGGTTTTGCGAAAATATTTTTTTGCTACTCTCTATAACTCTTGTTTTCTCTTTCTTTTAAATTCGTGCTTCATCTCTGAAAATCTAGAAGACTTGGAGCATTTAGTTACCGGAAGCATTTTCTTCATAAAAATAAAATGCGCCCCAGTAGCACAGTGGTTATTAAAATTTTAACAGTTTTACTTTCTAAAGAAAAATCCTATTATTAGTGCTTCCCTCTATTTTTCCAATACCATACCCATAACAAAAGGTCTGGTACATGCTTGATATAATTATCTCTATTAAATAATCCCGTTCCTCTTTATTTAGTCCCCTGTCTGTCACCAACATAAAATCCCTTGTCCTGTCATTTGCAATTAATCTTATTGCCTCCCTTGTACCGGTCAAATCCTTGATGAGCTTTTCCCTTCCCTGCTTCAAATATTCCCTTATAGTACTTTCAAAATTATATTCTTCATTTTGCTGTTTCCTTTCCATTTGCTCCTTTTCCATTTGCTCCTTTTTTTCTTTTTCAGCACCCTTCATTACATATCCTCCTAATCTCGTATCCATCTTAATTTCTTTTAAAACTATTGACGTTAATTGAAATCATATTATAAATTTTTCCATTTTCTTAGCAAATTATGCATAGGCAGTAGAATATAATTTCAACCTTTTTACCTATCATTTGCAGGATAGATAGAAATATGATTTCAGGCGCTGTTAAGTTGCATATCTTATCTTGCTGTTAAATTGTACATCTTATCTTGTTAATAATCCGTCCCTATCTTTAGCTGCAAGTTTTAAAGGAACTGTAACAGTGTTACCGGTGCGCTTGTCAATATGGGTAATATTAATTATATCCCCGGGATTTTTTGAGTATATTATGGTCCTTAACTGTATCATGGTATTAATATCTACCCCGTCAACCTGCTTTATTATGCATCCCACGTCTATACCTGCCTTGAATGCAGGACCTTCCTTATCGACATTAACAACATATACTCCGCTATCTAATTTCAAGTTTCCATCAATAACGGGCATTACTTCTTTATCATATGCAAACACTCCCATATATGGTTCATCGAATGCACCCTTTTCATCAAACTTTTTAATAATGGGTATAGCCACATTTATAGGTATTGCAAATCCTATTGCTTCCGCCGATGCTACCTTTATTGTATTTATTCCAACGACTTGGCCTTTTGAATTTAAAAGCGGCCCCCCACTGTTGCCAGGATTTATGCTTGCATCAGTCTGTATCAAGTCTTCCATATAATTGATACCCTGTTCGGTTTCAATTCTGATTGTCCTGTTAAGTGCGCTTATAATCCCTGAGGTAACTGTCCTCTGCAGTTCCAGCCCTAATGGGTTTCCTATGGCTATCGCCGGTTCCCCTACTTGCAGTGTATTTGCATCTCCTAAAGGTATTGGGGTTAACCCCGCAAGGTTTACTTTTACTATGGCAATATCAAGAACCGGGTCAGACCACAAAGTTACACCATCAACATTTCTTCCGTCGGCTAATGATACAACCAACCTTTTGCTCTTTCCCCCCGCAACATGATGGTTGGTGAGAATATACCCATTAGGGCTAACTATTACACCTGATCCTATTCCCCATTTTTCGGCAGTATTCTTATCAAATATCGATGCCGTGTCAACCCTTAATACAGATATTCCCACCACCCCCTGAGATGCACTTTTTGCAACATTTGTAATGGACGAAGTGGAACCTGTCGACTCTGCGGCAATCTGTTGTGGTTGAGGAGTTCCTTCACCGACTCCAGGACCAGGGCTCGGTAAACCCGTCCTGGGGATTCCCCATGGGACATTTCCTGATGTAAATAATAGAAATAATATGCAGACAATAAAAGATGTAATCAACGAAGCCAATATAACTTTAAAAAAGCCGTATCTATTTGTCCTATCAAACATAACTGACATCATCCTTTTGTGTTTTTGTTTTTTAGTATTTCAACAAAAACACAAAAAAATACAGCAGTCTTTTAATTGCCTGCTGTACTAATAATTTTCTTTACACTTTTCTCAAATTTTGCTCTTGGAATCATAACCTGTCGTGAGCAACCCAGACATTTTATTCTAATATCCGCTCCTGTCCTCGTTATCTCCCACTGTTTGCTTCCACAGGGATGTGGTTTTTTCAACTCCACTACATCTCCCAAATATAATTTAAGAGGCATAAATCCTCATCCCTTCTTTAATCTATTTGCTATTTTAGTATTTCGTTAAATAATGCTTTAGCTCCCATGCTGTTACTTGCTTCCTGTAATCTTCCCATTCTTCGTTTTTTGCCTCAATATATTTTTCAAATATATGTTCACCCAATACTTCTCTCAACAAACTGCTGTTTTTCATTTCCTCTATAGCTTCTTTAAGGTCTACTGGCAGAGAACGTATATCTCCTTTCTTCATTTGTTCTTTTGTCATAGAAAATATGTTCGCATCTATGGATGGGGGTGGCTGTATTTTATTCTCTATACCATCTAACCCAGCAGCAAGTATCCCAGCTAAAGCCAAATAAGGGTTACAAGATGGGTCCGGACATCTTAGTTCTATTCTGGTATTTTCTCCTCTTGCTGAAGGTATCCGTATTAAAGGGCTGCGATTTCCGGCAGACCAGGCAATATACACAGGAGCTTCATACCCAGGGACCAGCCTTTTATAGGAGTTCACAATAGGATTTGTAAGGAGTGCAATGTTCCTTGCATGCTTCATCACTCCTCCAATAAACCAGTAGGCCTCCTGACTTAGCTGAAGCACGTCTTTCTCATCATAAAATACGTTTTTCCCACCTTTAAAAAGAGAAATATTTGTATGCATTCCCGAACCATTTATACCATATATGGGTTTTGGCATAAAAGAAGCATGAAGTCCATGTTTTTGAGCTATTGTCTTAACCACCAGTTTAAATGTCAATATTGCGTCGGCAGTAGTTAGAGCATCTGCGTATTTAAAGTCGATTTCGTGTTGTCCTGGCGCACCTTCATGGTGTGAAGCTTCTATTTCAAAACCCATTTCCTCTAACGCGATAACAATATCGCGGCGTGCATTTTCACCTAAGTCAACAGGACCTAAGTCAAAGTATCTTGCATTATCCTGGGTCTTAGTAGTGGGGTTGCCTTCGTTATCGGTGAGGAAAAGAAAAAACTCACACTCCGGGCCTACATTAAAAGTATCATACCCCATATCCCTCGTTTTTTTCAAAACCTTTTTCAATACATACCTGGGATCACCCTGGAAAGGTGTACCATCAGGATTATACACATCACATATGAACCTTGCAACTTTACCTGCTTGAGGCCTCCAGGGAAAAACTGCAAATGTATTAATATCCGGCCATAAATACATGTCGGATTCTTCAATCCTCACAAAGCCTTCAATGGATGAACCGTCAAACATACATTTGTTGTCAAGAGTTTTTTCCAACTGTCTTACAGGGATTGCAACATTTTTAAGTATTCCGAATATATCGGTAAATTGTAACCTTATAAATTTTATATCCTGCTCCTCTACCATCCTTAAAATATCTTCTCTTTTATATTTTCCCAAGTGTTACACCTCCTAAATTATTTCCAGAAGAACCATTGTAATATCATCACATAGTTCAGCCATGCTTTCTATACCTGCAAAATTAAATGCATTTGTAATAATGTTATTAAGAACCGTATCAGGTTCAGATTTATCATTCAGTAAAATACCCAGAAGACGTTCTTCACCAAATTGCTCTTTTGAGCTGTTTTTAATCTCGACAATTCCATCAGAAGAATAAAATATCCGGTCTCCTTTATTTAAGTTAATGCAGTCATCGGTATAACCGGGCTTATCCATCCAATCGCTTATGGGTATACCGGGTTTCCTTAAAATTTCAAATCTTGAGTTACTATACACAATCGGACAAATATTATGCCCGGCATTTGAATAAGTAAGAGCCCTATTTTTAAGGTCAATTATAGAATAAAAAATTGTAATATACAAATTTGTATCAAATCCTATTATGTTAAATTCATTGTATAACCCTGTCAGAGCTTCTGCAGGAGATAAGGTGTCCTTAGCTATTGTTGAACGCAAAAATACTGTAAGTAATGATGCCAAAACCCCATGTCCCGATACATCGGCAATATATATTCCCCAATGATCTTTATCTATTTCGAAAATATCTATAAAATCTCCTCCAAGCATTTCACTGGGTTTATAAATAAAAGAAATGTTTAATTTTTCTTTAGGTAATTTGGAGGGAAGCAAACTTAGCTGTAGCTTCCTTGCCATATCCAGGTCATTATGCAGTTCCTTGTTTTGCTCAATTATTTTTTGCTGTAATTGCTTTAGTTTAGTAATATCTCTTAATACTTCAACAACAGCTATAATATCCCCATTGGAATTCTTAACGGGAGAACTCATTACCGAAAAAACCTTATCTTCAAACACTTCTTCCTTTTCATAGGTTTTGACATCCTGTAAAGACTTACATGAGACACAGTTTTCACAAGGCTCACTCCTATTAAAAGCTTCATAACATTTTTTCCCGATAACCGGTACCTTCATGTGCTCTGCCATAGCCTTATTTATATAAATTATATTACAATCCAGGTCCAAAACTCTTACCCAATCATACATACCATCTATAATATCATTTATTCTTAAACTCACCCGCTTATCTACCCCTTTACCTCAGCTAGGAATGTTTTACAGCGCTTTTTAATTATGTTTTTATAATACCAGAATACATTATCTATATCAATAAGGAAATTAGTCATTTAATTCATGCTATTCATTAAATTAAGGAAATATTTACTTTTAGGAATATTAATACCAGTAGAGAAAATAATAATGT
Organism: Bacillota bacterium; assembly: GCA_013314855.1. Lineage (NCBI taxonomy): Bacteria > Bacillati > Bacillota > Bacillota bacterium. The sequence continues at coordinate 4,962 of JABUEW010000074.1, forward strand.
ATTATGAGTTATTTAAAAACTGTTTGTGAAAGACAAATTATAAATATGAGCAACCCTAACGCTTTCCTTCAGTTTACCGCTATACTTTACGGGTTGATTTATAAAGGGATAATGGAAGGATATAAGTCTATTGTTTTTGTCTGTATAGGCACCGACAGGTCTACAGGAGACAGTCTGGGACCTCTTGTCGGTTACAAGATTAACAATGCCCGGCAAAAAAACGTGTATATACATGGAAGCCTTGAAAACCCAGTCCACGCAAAAAACCTGAATAAAACAATGGAAGAAATAAGCCGGGAATATATAAAACCCTTTATTGTTGCCATAGATGCATGCCTTGGAAAAATGGAACAAGTAGGTTGTATTTCAATTGGAGAAGGGCCGGTAAAACCTGGTTCAGTTTTAAATAAAGACCTTTCTCCAATAGGAAATATAAGTATAATGGGGATTGTCAATATAGGGGGTTTTATGGATTTCCTGATACTTCAAAATACACGGCTCTGCCTGGTTATGAAAATGGCAGAGTTTATAGCAAACGGTATCAGGTGCGTTTTATGGAAAGCAGAAAAAAACCCTTTATTATGTCCTTTTTTCAAGGCTAATTCCTAGAGCACTTTTAATTTTAACTTTTAAGTTTGAAAATATTTTCTATTTAGCCATTCATATTCTCAATATTTTTCTAAAGTATAACAAATTTTTCTTAAACTATATTTTATTTTTACCAAATTTTTGTTAAAATAATTGATTGTTAGGGTAAATATAAAAACACAAATGCATATTTCACTATCATGAATTAAGTAATAAGATTATGAATAACTAGGGATAAGGAGAGGATTTTATAATGGATAAGTATGTCTGCACAGCTTGCGGCTATGTTTATGACCCTTCAGAAGGAGACCCCGACAGCGGTATAGAGCCGGGAACCGCTTTTCAAGACCTTCCCGAAGATTGGGTATGCCCTATTTGCGGAGTAGGAAAAGACATGTTTGAAAAGGCATGATGCATAACATTATGGGGTATTCATCGGTGTATATCTTCACATTAAATATACATAAAATATACATAATTTATGATACAAGTTATGCGATAGATTATAACCTGGGAGGAGAATTATGGCAGAGGATTTAGGCCGTAAAGATATATGTAATTGGGCCGAGTTGTTTGATATGACCTTTGAATATCTGACCTTTCTTTTAGAGGTTGAAGATATAAAACCCGACCTCGTTATTAAAACCACGCTGGATATTCTGATTAACGCAGGATATAATTATACATTTGACGAGGTTGAGGAAGAGTATTATAAATGTTTATAATGAGCCACTACTGCCAGAACTGCAATAATGCAGTTCTGGCACCCACTTATAGTATATATTGTATATCTTATCTCTTATCTTATCTCTTTACTCAACTATAAGCACTTCATATGTCTTTATTTCAGGTACGGTAAATTTAATTAATCCATTTTTCCGGCTGAAGGGAATATCAATAGCCGTTTTACCAGCGGTAATACACTTCAGGCTTTTTACTTCTTTTAAATTTGCCTTAACTGCTTGAATATCAGCTAAATTTAATGTTATTTCCACATTGTTCAAGGGTATGACCCTTTCAATAGGTCTTACCATTTCACCTGTCATATTAATAATGTGGAGTATATATCTATCTTTATCTTCCTGGTACCTAAGTACCATCTCTACACTTCCCGGAGCATCGGTAATTATCAGGGGTACGCTCAGTTTGTTTATAATATTTTCAATAAGCTTGCGGTGGTCCGGGTTAGTCTTTGCATTATAGATTTCGCCTATAGTACCTGATATATATACGCTTTCTCCATCTCCATACCTTGCATGGACAATACAGGGATATGATAAGCCTGGGAGGGGTTCATATCTTCCTTTCATAGGTTCCAAAGCTTCAGCCAATTTAACTACACCCTTAGCTGGAATAAACCTTATTGCATAGTTGGTAAAAGGTATAATATCCGCACTTATACCCTCACCTGCCCATTGCGCCCTGTCTATCCTCATAAAATCAGTTCCGGATACAGGGTATTCAACCAATGCTTCAAATTTTTCAATTCCCATTACATCTGCGAGGATAGGTTTTTCAAAGAACCTTCCTTTTTCGTCGAAAAAGCCCGTATCAAAGGTTGAAATTAATTTTCCCCCGTTGGCAACAAATTTTCTTATACCTTCTGCCGTTTCACTGCTCATACAACCGCAAGTAGGAAGTATTAAAAGCTCATACTTTGATAAGCTTCCATCTGTAATGCTATATTCATCTACAACATCAAATTGTATATGGGAACGGGTAAGGATCTCATAAAACCCCATGAAAGCCTTATAATGATTGCCATGTTTTTCAATACCCTTTGTTCCTGCCGTTCTATTTGTCCCTGAAACTTTTGCAACTTCAGCAAAATCCGATATTCCTATATATGATGAATAATAATTGGCACTGTCCATAGACCACATGATAGCTACTTTGCTTACCGGTTTGGTGTTGCTGTAATATTCCTCATTTCTTGCAAGGAAACTGTTAAATTCTTTGGCAGCTCTTCCTCCTGGTGTATCCATGATATATGTCGGTGCATGAATGCCGTACCAAACGTTAGCACCGTTAGCAACTGATTGGGCATACAGTATTTTTGTTTCTTCAGCAGTATGCATGTAATAGGAATGAGGCTTGTGGTCTCCTGCTATAAATATTACTGTGGGCTTTCCCTTTGCCTGAGCTTCAATACATTTAGCCATGGAACTTGCATGCCACAGCGTGGTGTTTTTATCTACCCAGACAAACCCCCCTTCTGCGCCAATCATATCAACCCAGGGCTCTACCTTCCTGGTATTGCTGCCTGTCACATCAGCCCTCAAGGCAGAATTATTCAAATAAAGAAGAATATCAGGATTTATGTTTTTTACAATGGCATTGGTTTTTCTTACAAATTCTGTAACAGAATCCACTTTAAAATTGAGCATCTCCTGATATGAAGCATCCTTTATAGGCTTATTGTACTTCTCTTCAAACTTTTTGGAACATGCACTGCAAAAACAACCTCCTGCAGTTACAACAGGCCCGTCAAGAAATATTCCGTCGATGTTATGCTTACATAGTTTTTTTAGGTTTTCGCTGTAAGTTTCATACCATTCACTGTTTATACATAATAAGTAATGGGTCTCATAAGCTGTTACTTCATCATTGTTTTTGTCCCTTTGTACCCATTCCGGGTTGGAATCTCTATACCTTTTCTGCATAGAATGAACATTCCAATATACTATTACCCGTATATTATTCTTATGTGCTTTCTCAAGGTACTCATCAAGTCTTGAGCCGTGGACATCCTCTTCATAAGAAGCCATGTGCCCTTCAGCCATGAGGTGAAGAAGCTGTTCCGTATTAAAATCCCCCGGGATAACATGGTTTTTAAGTATTGATAGACTGTCTTCACCATAATTGCACTGTACAGCAGCAATTCTTAAAGGTTTTTCCCACCACTTCATATATAATATCCTCCCTGTCAATATAGCTCATTAAAGTTCCGGATATGTCCAGTTCATCTTAAATTATATGCCCCGAATAAAGAATTAGCAATAGACAAAATATATCTCACCAGCTTTAAATTCTAAGATTTTATTAGTTTTAAATCCTACTACTTTCAATTACTTTCAGTCAATTCAGAGGTGCAGTATGGACACCTGACAGCCTTTATAGATATTGTACTCTGACAGTACCGGCAGATTTTTGTTGTTGGTGTAGCAGGAGGTGCTTCTTTTTCATTCTTTTTTAATTTGTTAATCCATCTTATTACTATAAACATTGAAAAGGCAATAATTAAAAAGTCAATTACTGCAGATATAAATACACCGTAGTTAAGGGTAGGTGCCGCTGCTTTCTTTGCTTCATCAATAGTTGCATAATGCTCTCCATTTAAAGCGAAAAATAGGTTGGTAAAATCAATCTTACCGGTTATCATACTGAATACAGGCATGATTACATCATTTACAAGAGAACTTACAATCTTATTGAATGCAGATCCAATGATTATACCGACAGCCATATCAATAATATTCCCTTTTATTGCAAATTTCTTGAATTCCTTCCACATATACTTTATCCCCCTTTAAAGCCTTGATGTCTTTATATTATAACACTGGTTTATGAAATTTCATTTTAATAATCTTTTATAAAAATTATAGCATAATTCAGCTATATTCTAAAAATTTTTATGTAACATTTACACTTTTTGTGATAATATATTGAAAGAAATAAAAATAAAAAGAGTTATTATATTATGGTATGCAAATTGCCGATAAATAGATAGTAAATATAAAATTAAAATTATAAATTAATATTTAATATATTAACTGGAGGTTTGTATATAATGTTTAAGAAAAGAAGAAGAGAGTTAAAAACTATACTTGAAACCATCAACGACCTTGAATGTGAAGTTAATTCAGGCAACGGTAAAATTTCTAATGAAAATATTGAAGAACAAATATCTTCATTCTGTGAAGGCTTGAAAGAAGGCAAAAGAAAGCTCATAACAATTTTTGACAAAATTTTTAATGCAGCATTTTTAACAAGCAGTTTTGATTTGAAATTAAACTTCTACAGCGAAAAAATTACTGATACCAGTTCCAAGACAAGCCGTATATCCTCTGATGTACATTCAACAGCAGAAAACACCCTAAATTTAATAACCGGAATAACCAATGCCAACACCGCGCTTGTCAAAGCTTTAGAAAATATCTCATTAAAAGCAAACCACTTGCGCAATAATACCATCGAAAGCCAGAAAATAACGCAGCAAATTTCATTAAACAGCCAAAATGCATTAAAATATTCAAACAACATGAAAGTTGATTTTGAATCTCTTCAAAGTTCATTAGATAGAATGAAAGAAATTGTTGGTGGCATCTATGAAATATCTGATCAGACAAACCTTCTTGCATTTAATGCATCCATTGAGGCTGCTAGGGCTGGAGAGGCCGGGAGAAGTTTTTCAGTAGTAGCGGAAGAAATCAGAAAATTATCCGATACTACGAAAAACTTACTTTCCTCTATAAGTAGTATTGTTAATGATATTTATACCAATTCCGGTAAAAGTTCTGAAAGTATTGACCATACAGTTAATTCATTAAAAAGTATTAGCAATTCTATAGCCAATATGCTTTCTTCTATAGAGTCAAGCAATCAGGATATTACAGAAATTGCATCCAATCTTGAAAATATATCTGCTTCCAGCCAAGAAATAAACGCATCCCTGGAAGAAATTACTTCAACCATGAGTATCTTGAATGATAAAGCAAGTGATCTCAATAGTTATTCAGAGGATCTGGAAATAATGGGCAAAAGGATAGATGAACTATTTATGGATATAGAAGTTTTGGAAAACACAATAGACTCTACTGCAAAATTGTGCGGGGAAGTTATAAAAAATAGAATATATGGTATTCCAAACGAAAAATTTATGGAATTTATTGAAACTGCTATTAATAACCATAAAAAATGGATTAGTCAACTTGAATCCATGGTTGATACCATGGAGGTCAAGCCTTTGCAAACAGATGAACATAAGTGCAGTTTTGGCCACTTTTACTATTCCGTAAGCCCCTCTAACCCCGAAATATTGGATACATGGAAGAAGGTTGACCAACATCATAGAGCGGTGCATAATGCAGGCAGTATTGTAATAGGATACATAAAAAATAATGAGCGGTCAAAAGCACTACAAGCTATAGAAGAAGCCAGGAAATCATCGGAAGCTATGATTTTGCTTCTCACTGGGCTGGTTGAAAAGACAAAGACTTTAACAGAAATGAAACAATGTGTATTTTAACTCGAGGAATAGGTGAAAATATAGCCTATTACTCTTTTTTCAGTTTTATATCTTTACTGAATCTTAGACAATAAACTTTTTGTGGCTGTATAATAAAAAATAGTATAATACTTACAAAGAGTAATACCTTTTAAGATATATCAAAATAAAAGGGGGATTTCTAATAGTGAGTAAAAAAAAATAAAAAACCTACAAAAAAAGAAAACATCACATAAATCAAATGCCAATACTAGGAAAAAATTGCTTGAGAATTCTTTAAGGGAATTAGCTCCCAATTCACAAATTACTTGGAAAAATGATGGCAAATAAATTATCAGATACAATAACCAAGTTTGCTGAGCCGCTCTTAGAGAAGTGTTCAAATTTCAAAGACCAGGAAAAGACGCTGTCTCTTTCAATTATTGCATGGAACATGTGTATTGTTCCACAAGAAGAAGCCGATAATCTCAGAAAAATTTTACATAAAGAAATATGTAAAAATGATAAGCAGGCAATTAAAAACTTAGACGAGATTATAGATTACCTTATTTTAAGAAAAAACGCTTCTTCAAAGATGACAATCGTCTCGTTTTTTCATATAAAATTACAAAATCAAAATCCGGCTTATACCTTGATGTTGCATACCCGGCGGAAACAACCGAGCAATAGTACAGGAAATGCCAGTTGTAACTTCATATCATTCAAGGATTTCACTTGGCACTGCTCAACTGCTTATTTATTTATATATTTATATGCCTTAAAAAGCCTGCCCCATTCCGTATTATCCTGGAAATCCCGCACTACTTTTATTCCTTTTAAATTGTACCAGATCACATCATGGTAGAATGCCGAACCGAAAATAAAAATGTTAACTATCGGAGTATGGAACATAAGCCTCTGGAGCTTTTTTAAAGGGCCGAACCAGAGCATGTCCCCAACTTTGCTTGCTGCATTGTCCCCTACTGTAAATCCTAAATTTACTTTGGAGATATCTTCTCCAATAACCTCAATATTCTCAATTTTGCCGTTGCCCAAACCTTCCCTATCGGCTTCACTTATATATTCCAATGTCATCGGGTCAAAACCCATTATTTTAGATGATACAGCATCGACTGCAACCTGGTCGCCCCCTGCCAGTATTAAGTCCGCAATAACAGGCTTCATTGTTCTGGGACCGGGGCCGTTTCCTGCTACAGTACCATCAACAACAGCAAATATTCCCGAGTGAATTTCCTTTTGTATAGTAAGCAAATCTACCAGTGTTTTATGAATTACACTGTGGCAATAATGTCTTTTTGTGTCAAGTAATCCTCCAAAGGCATTTTTCATAGCCCCTGTAGTTGTAGTATAAATATGGCACTTCATTGTAGGCAGGTGTATTATGTTTTTATCAAAAAAGTAATCGGGAATATATATGCCTTTAGGGAAAACCTGCTCGAGCACAAGCATCTTGCCTTTAGGTTCATACTTCACCCATTTCATATCCTCTTCTTTGAAGTTGTACAAAACAGGGATATCATATCTTTTAAATATATCAACATATTTATTAAGTCTTTCGCCTTTGTACGCATTTGTTACAACAGTCCTGTTTTCTACACATACAATGTCTTTGTAGCCATCCTCTCTCAGGCATTGTATAACTGCTTCCATCTGCCACGGAGTGGTATTCGCCCCCGGGTAGGGGAAATGCCATGAAATATTGTTTTTCAGGATGGTGGTTTTATCTTTATTCAAATATGTATCATAACCTGCCATCCTCATAAGTCTCTTGTAATCCTCTACTACGGTTTCCGGCCTGGTTTTTAAAACAGCAATTCTTGATTTTTCAGCCACTTAATAAAACCTCTTTCGTTCATTATTTTCTATTGTCTATTATATAGTATACTTATTAATAAAAATTAATCAATGACATTAATATAAATCTGGGTGAATTTCCTTAATTTGTTCATATTTTATACTCAGGAAATCGTATACTGACATATTTTGTAGCATATAAAAAATACGCCCGGATTTTAATTTCGTATATTGAAAAACCAAAAAAACCATGCTACTATTATTAGTATAAACACAGCAAATAAAGCGGAAAAATTCATTTCATAATACAAAAATAAATTGAAAGGAATTTGATATGTTTTTAGTAAATAATAAGTATAAAAACAATCATAAAGGGATACGGTTTTTAACTGAATCTGCAGTAATAGCAGCAATTTATGCATTGCTTACAATCATATTTGCACCCATAAGTTATGGACTGCTTCAGGTCAGAATAGCAGAGGCACTGACAGTGCTCCCTGCATTTACGCCTGCTGCAATTCCAGGGCTTTTTGTAGGCTGTATAATAGCAAATATCATTGGCGGTAATGGCCCACTAGACATAATTTTTGGCAGCCTCGCCACCTTAATAGCTGCATTTTTGTCATATAAAATGCCCAAACGGTATCTTGTACCTCTACCCCCTGTTGTAGTTAATGCATTGATAGTAGGATATATTTTAAGCTATATCCTCAAGGTTTCACTGCCGGTTGCTATTGGATGGGTCGCATTGGGCCAGGTTATTGCTTGCTATGGCCTTGGCTATCTTTTAATGGTACAGCTGGATAAATTCAGGGATAAGCTATTTAGGATTTCATAAGCCTGATTTCATAAGCCTTCTGTTCCTGAAATATAAAACCATATCCGTAAATACCATAATACTGTTTAATATATAAAGGAAGATGACAGCATCATAGTTGTAAAACATTTTATGTATAACGCCCGAAACATAACCAATAAATACGATTATTAAAAATGTCAGGCTTTTTCCTGTATTTTTTCTTGATGTATAAGATTTGTAAATAGATGCCGGCCAGGCAGCACCAAAACAGGCTAACATAATTATTTCAAACGGACTCATTATAGTTCCTCCTAATAAGTAATTTTTATATATGATATTAGCAGAATTTTTCAATATTAATTGTTAAAATTGTGTTACAATTTTGTCATAAAAACTTATTTCCGATTCAAAAAAAATATTTGCATAATGCTATGTATTAATTGTACAATAGTATTATATGAAACTTGCCCGTTAAAAACCTATTAAAACCAAGACGGCACAACTAACTTTAATGTGAGGTGTAATAATCAATGATTCCATTAGAGAAAATAACAGCATCAATTCGAGATAATGTACAACTTATAAAAAAAATAATTGTTACAGTATTTAGTATACTATTAATTTTTACATTTATCTTTACTATATGTAGCAATTATTCAATGGCCAAGAGAATTGCTAAGTTGGAAAATGAGTTGGGGTCCTTATCCCCAAGTATTGACAAGTTCAAGGAAGATAATGAAAAGGTAGTTACAGAACTTACAAACTTTAACGACCTAAAAATGAAAATATTAACGGATATTGCAATTACCAAACTGAAATTGGACCAATTCAGTAAGGCTGTTTTCAATGCATCAGACTCAGGCAAGGGATTTGCACGGCTGGATTCCAGTACAGGCATGTTTTTTTTGATATTGGATAAAACAGAGCAATTTTCTGATGGCTATAAACTCTATTTCAGGGTGGGAAATCCTCAAAACTGTGTTTATAACGGCTATAATATTAAAATCAGATGGGGGAAAAAGTATAACAGGGAAGATAAAACAGTAAGTTATGAAGACTGGGAAAAGTCACTTAAAAGCAGTGATCTGTCCTTTCAAAATATACTTATTCCAGGTCAATGGAGCAATTTTGAGGTTATGATTTCCCCTGCAAAGCCTGAAGAAATTGAATATATTGAAGTAAAAATCCAGGCAGAACAAATTAGCATGCAAAAAAGCGAATAGGATAGCATCCTCCTGGTCAGCTTTCTCTCAATCTTAATTACAAGCATGACGTTCCTTTTCTGTGTTTTGTTATTGGAAATAGTTATAGCGATGGCCTTTATTTCAACTTATTTTAATTAATATTTTAACTAATATATTGACTTTTATATCTGTATTAGCTATAATATATTTATGGTAATTAGCTATACTGTATAGAATATAGCTAGTATAAGGGGGGGGGGGGAGGTTTTATGATTATTAATTCAACAGAAATTCAGAATAACTTTGGTAAGTATCTTAAATTGGCAGAATTTGAAGATATTATAATCACTAAAAATGGTAGAAAGATGGCCAAATTAATTCAATACAGGGAGGATGTAGAAGATTTTGTAATCCGGGAAGGCTCTTCTGTATACAGCCATGATGGCATGAAGGTTTCATATGAGGAATTCCTGAAAATAACTGAGGAAAGTGAAAACCGTTATGAATATATTGATGGAGAAATATACCTGCTAGCATCTCCATTATATGAACATCAAAAAGCCATAATGGCAATTTTGGCTGAGTTTATATCATGGTTCAGAGGTAAAGAATGCGAGCCTATTGTTTCACCCTTTGATGTTACACTTTTCAAAGAAAAGAAATATGTTAACGTTGTCCAGCCTGATATTCTGGTTATTTGCGATAAGGAAAACATTAACGAAAAGGGCAAGTATACCGGCATACCCTCACTTGTTGTAGAAATACTTTCTGAGTCCACCAGACGTAAAGATTTAATAAAAAAGCTGGATCTGTATATGTTAAGTGGTGTGAAAGAATACTGGATTGCAAATACGTTCTCCAAAGAAATATACCTTTATGTTTTTAAAGATTACAATATCGAAAGTATGATGACATTCAAAACTGGTGAAATAGTTAAGTCTGTTATTTTTAATGGTCTTAAGGTTCAAGTGGAACAAGTTTTTGCTTAATGCTTCAATCTCATTGCAAGCATGGTGTTCCTTTTCTGTGTTTTGTTGTTGGAAACAGCTATCCCTATAGCCTTCTTCGTCCCTACAAGTACAATTGCCTTTTTCGCCCTGGTTACACAGGTATATAATAGGTTCCTCTGAAGCATTATGTAATGCTGTGTAGTAACAGGTGAAACAACAATGCTAAATTCACTGCCCTGGCTTTTATGTACCGTTGTAGCATATGCTAATACTATCTCGTCAAGCTCTGTTGCATCATATTCCACTTCATTTTCATCAAAGGAAATTGTAACAACCCTGTCCTCAGTATCTATGCGAGTAATAATACCAATATCACCATTAAAAACGTTTTTTTCATAGTTGTTTTTTATTTGCATAACCTTATCATTTAGCTTATAAACTGTTCCGCCGTATTTTATACTTATCTCTGAAGGGTTAAGTGTTTCTTGAAGGACAAGGTTTAGATTATAAGCCCCCGTCTCACCCCTTTGCATAGGGCTTAACACCTGTATATCATTTATAGGGTTAACCTTGTAGTACAGAGGCAACCTGCTTGTACAAAGCCCTTTTATGGTTTCAACAATTTTTTGAGGGTCTTCCTCTTCTATAAAGAAAAAGTCATTATTCCTGCCCCCTTTTAATATTGGAAACTCCCCCTTGTTTATCCTGTGGGCATTGGTAATGATGGCACTTCCAAGAGCCTGCCTGAATATCCTGGTAAGGCGTACTACATTAACAATCCCAGACTCTATAATATCTTTCAACACATTGCCTGCTCCCACAGAAGGCAATTGGTCCACATCCCCCACAAGGATTACAATTGCATGGTCGGGAACAGCTTTAAGAAGATTATACATGAGGATTATGTCAACCATGGAAGTCTCATCAATAATAATCACATCACAATCCAGGGGATTTTCTTCATTTTTCTTATATCCCTCAGGCGGCTTATACTCTAGAAGCCGGTGAATGGTTTTCGCATCCATGCCTGTAGCTTCAGATAACCTCTTGGCAGCTCTTCCTGTAGGAGCAGCCAGTAGAACCTTTGCACTAATTTTTTGGAAGACCTTTATTATAGCCAGGGTTGTAGTAGTCTTGCCTGTACCTGGCCCCCCTGTAAGGACCATAAATTTTGATTTCGCTGCTGTTTTTATAGCCTCAATCTGTACATCATCATATTTAATACCGCACTCACGCTGAACCTGCTCTAATACCCTGGTGAGATCAAAAGAATTATAAATACTCCGTACCGACAGTATTTCCTTTATCCTTTTTGCAGTACCTATTTCACTATAATAGAAAGGCGGAAGATAAATGGCATCATCCACATCAGCTATTATCGAACCCTCGTCAATCATGCGGTAAATGGTGGATTCAATAAGTTCTTTGTCTATTTCAAGTATTTTTTCGGCTTCTTCGATGAGCTGTCCTTTTTCTGCATAACAGTGTCCATCGTTTGAAAGCTCGTTAAGGACATATATTATGCCTGAACGGCAACGCTCAAATGAATTTTTATCATATCCAAGTTGCCTGGCGATTTTATCGGCAGTTTTAAACCCGATACCCCAAATATCATCGGCAAGCCTGAAGGGGTTGGACTTTACAATATTTATGCTTTCATTGCCATAGGTTTTGTAAATTTTAACGGCATAGGAAGTGGAAACACCGTTACTCTGAAGGAAAAGCATGACATTTTTAATTTCTTTCTGTTCCTGCCATGCCTTTTTAATCATTTCAAGCCTTTTTGGTCCAATCCCCTCCACCTGTGCAAGCCTGTCAGGCTCTTCCTCGATAACTCTTATGGTATCTTCCTTAAACTGCTTGACTATTTTCTTTGAATATATCGGTCCTATACCTTTAATCAAACCGCTACCCAGGTATTTTTCAATGCCTGCTACGGTTGCAGGCACAGTTTCATAATATTCCAAGGCATTAAACTGCCTGCCGTATTTGCTGTCGAATTTCCATTCCCCTTTAAGTCTTACAGTGGCACCGACATTAACAGCAGCAAGGTTGCCTACAACAGTAACAAGTTCAGCAAAACCTTTCGATTTTATTTTTATAACGGAAAAACCGTTTTCTTCATTACAATAAGTGATTCTTTCCACCACTCCGCTCAAAATTTCCATTATATCCTACGCTCTCTTTGCTCAAAACATTCATTATATCCTACGCTCACTCTGCTGTTTGCTTACATGCCATCATGGATTAAACGGCCTGATACTATTATACCATTAGTATACCATGAACTGGCATTTGCATTTCTGAATTTACATTTCAATTAAATTCTTCTCCGTTACTTCCGCTTCAGGATCATCCGGTATGAAGAAAGTTTTTATTTCGCACCTTCCGAAATCAGCCCTCCATTTTCTCTTTAGCATGGGCACCTCAATTTCAGCAGAGGTTTCCTTTCCTTCGGTTTCGTAGCAACGGAGAATAAACCCGCCTCCATCCTCCCCTCTTTTGAATACAGTAACAATAATATTATCTGCACACACCTTCACCCCTTCAAAACTTGAAGGCAGGGGTCCACTATGGTATGTCTCCGTTATAGCCAGAGGTTTAACATTCAATTCATAGGCTTTCTTTACCACACCGGCAGTTCTCCAGTCTCCTCTGTGAGGTACAAGCATGTACTTAAATTCCTGTATTCCCTGGTCCATATACTCCATAAGCCCATCCCTTATCCCAAAATGATCTGCATAGGCAGAGCCGTTTACTACAGTCATCCTTATCTCATTATCCTTTATATCAAAGCTGTATTTACAGTCATTAAGAAGAGCCAGCCCATATTTACCACCTTTTAACTTGCCTGTACCGCTTAAATCAATCCATTGCTGGCCGGTTTCCTCCTGTCCGTTCACAGGCCTGTTTATAAAGCCGTACGGTATTTCATAAGTAGCTACAGGGTTATCTATATTGACTGGAAAAGATAGCTTTAGCATTTTATGCTTTTCTCGCCAATCTAATTTTACCTGCACTTCAATATCCGGCCTGTCATGGTACAGGATAAAGTCCTGCCTTAAGACAGAAGCATTATATCTATTGATAACCCTAAGTTTTGCACGCAAACATCCCTCTTCAACAATGTGTATCTCTGCATCGGCAAATTTCCCTATCTCATCCCTAAATCCGAATATATCATGTGCCCAAGTATCACAGTGGTTTATATCTATAACTACCGGCACTGCCCCTTTCCCGCTTAATACGTCCATGTCGTTTATTTTGTCATAAAGCTTTGATATGTATCCTGTATGCCGTTGTATTTCAAGTCTGATAAAATCATTTTCAAGGGCATAATTTTCCACTTTCAGATTTCCAATTGATTTCAGCAATTCAAGTTCCTTGTTTTTGTATACCCAGTAAAGCCTGTAACCCATGGGCGGTATTACCGCCTGGAATATGGTGTTCCATATATCATCCTTATTTGACTGTGGGCCGCGGACTTTTTGAATATGAACGGCATTGCCTTTATTATCGGCAACCGCTTTTATTAACCTGTTAACCTGTACAGGTACCTTGACTTCCCAGGAAAGGGGATTAAAGACCACGAATGGAGTACCTGCATCATCTTCTTCCCAGAGGTAGGAATCTTTTTCCTTACTCCTCTTTCTAACCTGGCCTCCCGTTGTATCAACAGCCCAGGATATTTTCTGCAAAGCTGCATTCAGGGCTCGGGCTCCAATATTCAAGGCCTCGCCATAGAATTCTTTTGAATCGTCATAAGCTTCCTTTATGCTGCAACCTCCCATAATATCATGGAACTGGTTAAACAAAACATTTTCCCAGGCCTTCTGTATCTCTTTTCCGGGATATTCCAACCCCAGCATATGGTTTGCAATTGAAGAAAACTTTTCTGCGTTAAGAAGCCTATGCTCTGCTTTTCTATTATACATCTTTGTTTCCCAATGAGTAGAATAGCACCCCCTGGCGTGGTGTTGAAGGTCATCCTTAACCACCGGTACAGGCAATGCTTTAGCCTTTTCAGAGACTTCCTTAAAATACCTGTTAGGAGAGCTGAATATAAAACGGTCTTTTCCATATTCATTTTGCAGCTGAATGATTGTATTTATGTTGGCAATTGATGGGCCTCCTCCGTGGTTTCCGACCCCATAAAAACTCATTAGGTCTATACCCTGCTCTCCGGCAAGTTCCAATACTGCCAATGTTTTTTCCCTTAAAGGGTTATCTCCTTTTGACCACCAGTTGCCATAATTATAAGGGATTCTGAAGGTTAATACCCTGCTGCCATCTTCACTTTCCCACCAAAAGAGGCTTTTGGGGAGTTCTTTTTCATGAGGGCCTGGCCGGGTAAATACATAGTAATCCATACCGCTTTTTTTAAGTATCTGGGGAAGCATCCCATTATGTCCAAAAGAATCTACATTGTATCCTACTTTGCATATAATCCCAAACTTTTCGCTAAAATACCTTTGGCTATAAAGACTATGGCGCACAAAAGATTCTCCGGAAGGTATGTTACAGTCAGGTTGTATCCACCACCCTCCAACTATAACCCACCTTCCCTCCTTAACACGTGTCTTTATTTCTTCAAACATCTGAGGGTCATTTTCCTCCACCCACTTATAATAGGCAGCACATGCACAGGTAAAAACAAAATCCGGGAATTCCTCCATCCTGTCCAAAGCCGAGCGGAACGTGGCCTTAACTTCTGCAAACCCCTCCTGCCATCTCCATAACCATACGGGATCTATGTGGGCATTGCCAATTAAGTGAATCTGATATCCTTTATCCATTTTGCGTATCTCCCTCTCTTTTAAGTCTTATCTGGCATAATTTTGCCACATTTTCATTATCTTCTTTGAACTTGTCAATACCTGGGGATAAAGATTGCCTCGAATTGACGCTGTTATATCCTCTAATGGCATCATTGATTATCACACCCCGCAAGTCTTATATAGTACTATTGTACAATTAACACATAGCATTATGCAAATATTTTTTTAATATAACAAAAACCATATTTGTCAAAACAGAAACAGGAAATCACCGCAAATGATCCGAATTTTAGGATTATTTATAGAAAAACATTGGAAAAACAAAGCAATGTATCCGCTCATTAGTTAAAAATCAGAGAGGCTCATGATTGTCTCTCTTTTATTCCAAGGTGCTCCTTGAGAGCGGATTGTAATATTTGGGAAAAGTTAACCTTTTCTTTTTCTGCAATATCGTTAAGCCATTTAGGTATGGTAAGGGTTTTCTTGATGGCTTTATTAGCCATTTCATCCCTGACGGGAAGCATCCAAGCTTCAATAAGGGCTAAAAATGCCCCTTTACTTAACCGGATATTTTCCGGAGGAGTAGGTTCAGGTATAAGGTCGTTGTCTTCTTCCATACCGTAAAGATGAAGCTCTAAGGCTTCTTTAGCCATATAGAGAGCTTCTTCCAACGTATCTCCTTCGGTAATGCATCCGGGCAGGTCAGGAAAGGTTACCATATAACCCTTGGTTTCTCCGGGCTCAAATATTGCAGGAAAAATGTATTTATCCATTAAAAATCACCTCTTTACACAATTGATATTTATTATTATCCAGCAGGATATCATTTTAATCCTGCCTGTTTTAATATACTGTTTAATGTTTTCGGGTCAAGGTCTTTTGAATGATAAGGTACGGTTACCTTGCCCGGCTTGGACAGATGAGTTAGTTGAATATGCGAACCGCGTTTATTTTTTATTACCCATCCATCTTTATGTAGTATTTTAAGTATTTCTTTTGGTTTCATATTCTTTCCTCCCGGTTGAATATATTATAACACGTATTTATAATACGTGTCAAATAAAAATTGTTACTCCTTTTTTAATACCTTTTTTAGGGGCACATTTTTTAGGGGCACATTTTTTATATATGACCCATATAATGACAGAAACATTGCGTAAGGCCTCGTAGAGCCTGTTAATCCGACGAGGGATAAGCAAATCAACTGTATGAGCAAAATAATTACATTGATGTGCTATTAAATTTTATTCAAATTATTTTGCGAGTTTGATTTGCCCCGAAGTGAATTTA
>JABUEW010000075.1 GCA_013314855.1 Bacillota bacterium
AGATATCAGTAAGCAGTCTCTATCCCTCTATGAAAATAACAAAAATAAACCGGAACTGAAAAATGTTCTTCTTCTGTCTAGGGCATTAGACTTCCCAATTGAATTTTTCAGTTCAGAAGGCTTTTATCAAGTTAAAACAGAAGCTACCTATTTTCGATCCTTATTAAGTGCCACAAAAAAAGATCGTACTGCACAGAGCATTAAACTCGAATATGTTGCGCAAATTTATGAAACTCTGTTTGAAAGGGTTGTATTCCCGAAACTGAACTTACCGGATATAAGCTTTAATGGCGGGAATGAAGATTATGCGTACGAAAATGACACAGAAGTTGCTGAACTTGAGGAAATCGCACAACAAGTACGAGACTTTTGGGGGCTTGGTCTTGAGCCAATCAAAGACCTGCAGTATGTTTTGGAATCAAACGGAATCATCATTACCAGCTTTGATGCCAATGCAGATAAAATTGATGCTTTCAGTCAGAGAACCATAATAAATGGAGAAGAAGTTTTCTTTATTGTAGTCTCAAAAAAAGGGCAATCTATTGCGAGAGCTCGTTTTGATATGGCACATGAACTTGCGCACATTTTACTTCATCCTTGGAGTGAGGATTTGGAATCAATTACCAGGGAAGAGTTTAAAGCTCGTGAAAGACAAGCAAATATTTTCGCAAGTGCATTTCTCCTTCCAAAAGGGAGCTTTAGCATTGATGTAGCTCACTATCCAACCAATTTGGAATATTACAGGCATCTGAAGAAAAAGTGGAATGTTTCCATTCAGGCGATGGTTTATAGAGCGCATCAGCTAGATATTATTACATCAAATCAATATCAATATTTGATGCGTCAGATTTCTAAAAATGGTTGGAAAACAAAGGAGCCAGAAGATAAGCCGTACAACTTGACTAGCAACCTTTTACAAAGCGCCTTGATACTTTTGATTCAGAATAAGCAGTTGACTGGTGCAGAATTTGTGGATGTTTTAAAAAGCAGAGGAATTGTGATGTATCCGAAAGAAATCGAGGAACTACTCGGCTTAAAAAAAGGAACACTTGAGCCTCAGGTTACAAAAAAGCCCGTCCTCATTCAGTTGAAACAGCAAGATGATGAATCCTGATCTAGAATAGATTCAGGGTAAGCGCTAAATATTAGGGTGCCTGGCCGGCTGGTTCCAAGCGTGCCATAATATCTCCATAAAATCACGGAAATGGAGGATAATAAGATGGACGCTAAAGAACGGCAGGTCCTGGTTGCCGAATGTCGAGCTAGTGGAATGACCGCAAAGGCTTGGTGTGAACAAAAAGGAATCAAATACCGGCAGTACGTTTCCTGGGCAAGCAAAGTTAACAGGAAAAATCAAATGGTAATAGAACACGGGAAACAGCAGTGGGCTGCTGTAACGTTGCCGAAAGAAGAACAGGTTGCCGGCCGAATCAAGTTAAACTGCGGCAAATGGACCATCCATGCAGATCCCGGATTAAACTTGGCGTTGCTTGCAGACGTGCTGAAAGTTGTGGATAGCTTATGATGAAAGACATCACCAGCTATGATGGGATTTATCTAGCTTGTGGAACCACGGACCTACGCAGGTCCGTTGATGGCCTGGCTATCATGGTGAAACAAGAATTCAAAATGGATCCCTTCGGCAACTATTTGTTCTTATTCTGCAATAAAGACCGCAACCGGTTAAAAGCCCTAAGCTGGGATCGCAACGGCTTTATCTTGTATTACAAAAGGCTGGACGGTGCAGGCGCTAAGTTTATATGGCCCCAAAAGCCAGCCGATGTAAGAAGCATAACGGTCAGGCAGCTTAGTCTACTCTTGGAAGGGATGTCCATAGACCCGCCTAAGGGTTTTGGTGAGATTAAAGCCAGAGATTTTTACTAGAAAAATAAATAAGACCACAATATTTAAAGATTTTGTTGTAAAAACGGCCCAAAACCTTGATTTTGCTAGGTTTTTGGGTCTTTTTATGTTATAATAAAATAAAATGAGAACATTTGATTTAACGGGCCTAGCGCCTGAGGTAACTGCATACATAACATCCCTGGAAACGCAAGTGCAAGACCTGAAAGTGCATGTAGATCGGCTTACGAATATACTTGCCAACTTTCAAAAGGCCATGTATGGGCAATCCAGTGAAAAGAGAAAATATGTCCTTGGCCAAGATGAAAACCAGCCTTCTCTTTTCAACGAAGCTGAGGTCGAGGCTGACCGCAACGCACCAGAGCCTAAAACAATTACTGTTTCCGGGCATGTTCGCAAAAACAAACGGACCAAAGAAGAGCTGGCAGCCAATGTTCCTGTGACCGAAATTCTCTGTGAGCTGGATGAAGAAAAGCGTGTCTGCGGGGAATGCGGCGGGAAAATGAGAATCCTCGGCAAAGAAACTGTACGGGAGGAATTGGAGTTCATACCGGCCCAGACGAGACTCCTGCGCTATGTTCGTGAGAACTATGTCTGTGCAAGCTGCGAGAAGGAGACAGGAGAAGCTACGATTATAAAAGCACCTGTTCCCGCTCCAGTCATTAAGAAGAGTCTTGCTTCCCCCTCGTCAGTAGCTTACGCCATGTATCAGAAGTATGTAAATGCCATGCCTCTGTACCGTCAGGAAAAAGACTGGGCTAATCAAGGTATCGTTTTATCCAGAGCGACATTGGCTAATTGGATCATCCGGGCAGCAACTGACTGGCTCGAACCCCTTTGGGAAAGGATGAAATCTCGTCTTCTTAAAGAGGCTGTAATTCATGCGGACGAAAGTGTGATTCAGGTACTTAAGGAAGAAGGGAAAAAACCATCGTCCGATTCGCGGATGTGGGTGTATTGTTCGGGCAATACTGGAAATCCACCGATAATACTTTTTGAATACCAGCCAACACGTTCCGGAGAACACGCCCGTCGCTTCCTGCAGGGATTCAGCGGCTATCTGCAGACCGATGGTTACAGCGGATACGACAAGGTACAGAATGTCACCAGATGCGGCTGCTGGGCTCATCTAAGGCGCAAGTACCAGGAGGCGCTGCCTAAGGGTGGAGATATCCGAGGTTCTACTGCTGCCGTTGGATTTGAATATTGCAACCAACTTTTTGCTATAGAAAAGAATTTAACAGAACTTACTCCGGAAGAACGGAAACTTAAGCGTCAGGAACAGTCCAGGCCAATCTTTGAGGCTTACTTGTCATGGCTTGAAACCGTGAACCCTCTCCAAGGCTCAAAACTTGCCGAGGCCATAACTTATTCCTTAAACCAAAAAGCTTCACTAGGCGTATTTCTTAAAGATGGACAAATCGAATTGTCCAACAACCGAGCTGAGAACGCAATTAGGCCATTTGTAATCGGCAGGAAATCCTGGCTGTTTGCCGACACAACCAAAGGAGCCAGAGCCAGTGCCGTTATTTACAGCATTGTAGAGACAGCCAAAGCTAACAAACTCAATATTTTTAAATATCTGGTACATATCTTCAGCACAATGCCAGCTCTTGACTTCAAGAATTGTCCTTCGCTTCTGGAGAACTTAATGCCTTGGTCCGAGAATCTGCCTGATTATTGTTATAATGAAAATTGTTAAATATAGGTATCTATGCCCCGGTACGACAAAGTCAACTGTGCCGGGGTTTAACTTTTCTTAATGCGCCCTGATATTAAGCGCTTACGATATAAGAGGTGTCTATGTATATTAAATTATGCTTCTTTTCAATACACTGAATCCTGTTAAACTATATAATTCTATAAAGGAACATAGTGTCACCTTTCCTATGACAAGCATAGGGGAAAAGCTTCAAGGAATAGAGGAATGTAAAGTAGCCCATAAAGCACCTCCTAGTACATGTCAACTCTAAATCCAAAGTATACTTTGGTAATCAACTCTTCCGGCTGTAGGTGCGTATACAAACACAGTTCATTATAGTTTATGAGTTGACAGTGTACTAGTTTGTGCGAAGCAGTCCTTTCTGCTGTGGCTATGATTTTAGAGTTGGCGTTGATGCAACGTAAGAGTAGGTTTTTCATATTTGTTTTAACGCGAGTGTGTATGTTTAAACCTGTTCCGCTTCTCTTCTACCGGTATTGCGCCTAATGCAATCTCTTCATAATTTGCCGTACCTTTGCTCTGGTAGGGGACAATCCCTTTTTCTGCCATGGAAGAATAGCTTGTGCCACTCACAATAATGTGATCCAGAACTTTGATCTCAAGTGGATGAAAAATGTCAACAATTCTCTGTGTCAATGCCCTATCCTCCGGAGAAAAATTTTTAGAGCCTCCGGGATGGTTATGGGCTAAAATCATTGCATTGCAATCACAAGCAAGGGCATATTTCAATATTTCTCTTGGATAAACCGCCGTTTGTCCGATACTCCCTTCCGACATGGTCTTTGTTTCGATTATGTTGTTGCCGCTGTCTAAAAAAGCCACCATAAACCTTTCTTTATCCTTCATTCCTCCCAAAAGGGCTAAAAAATATTGGCCTGCTAAGGTTGATGAATTGAGCGTGACCTTATCATTGCTTTCATAGATTTTCAAAATGTTGTAAGAGGCAATAAACTCATTGAGCAGCCCTATCTTTTCAAGCTGCTTCTCATTTGGCTCCATAATGTGGGGATGCTCCAGGATGTTAAGGGGGTTGTTTTCTTTTACATACTGCTGGACCTTTTTATAGGGCAGTCCTGTTAAAGTTGTCAGCCCTTTTAGAAATTTCTCGGTATGCCGTATATCCTGCTTCATGCTATGCCCGCCCCCCTTTTTCATCAACTGTTTCAATTATGAACTTTATACTTTTCAGCTTCTCGTAAGTCTCAGGGGATAAGTCCACCGATTCAAGATGCAAAAAAAAAATTTTTAATACCCATACTTTGAAAGCATTTATGAATTTTTTCTTTTGTATCCGCATCCAGGTCAATCAACTCAGCCAATAATTCCACACACTTTATATATTCCGTATCCCTTAATTTTTCTAAATTCATCTGTTTTTCCACCTTTCATATGATTTGATCATTAAACTATTTTGTTTATTTTCTGATGTCTTCCACTATGAGCTGCGATTTCCTATGGAGACAGGGTAATATCCGCCTAACTGCCGGTAAGCTGCATGAAAAGCTCCTGGTATTCGTCCTTCATCAGCTCATTCAGCATTTTTACCTGATCCGGATTGAAGCCGTACTCGGCAATCATGTCCGTATGGGATCTGGAGGTTATATTGATATGCAGGATGGTTTCGGTGGTGGTGATGGTTTCCGTGGTTTCATTGCCGTCCTCGTCAGTGGTGGTTACCGTTTCCTCATGCTCAATGGTTTCTATCCAATAGTCGATTTTGTTCATGTCCCAAAAGACGTCCCGCAGGATTCCCACCTTTGTATCGTCGAGGGTGGCAACCTCCATGCCGTTTTCCGGATCGGCAGCCGCCTTGACCGCATAGACCGCCAGGATTTCCCGCCATTGGTTTGCGGAGATGCTATCGCTGCCGGACAGCTCCAGGGTATCATGGGGATTTTCAACCTTTATCCGTTGGATTTCCGCCGTGAATTCCTCATTAAGCTGGTTGACAACCTCCGTCATGACAGGCGTGTTCCCATCGAAGCTTTCATTGGAATAAAATATGCCGAATGCTGAGCCTAACAAAAGCCCCGCAAGACATATCACAAGAATGACCACCACTGCTATCCAGCCGCCGGCGGCAATCAGAGCAATCAGGCTCTTGGCCGCCGCGATGATCGCCTTTATGGTGGCCAGCATTGCCTTTACTGCTGTCTTTGCCGAAACAGCCGCTGCTCTTGCCGTCCGTGTAGTCTGGGCCGCCCTTTGGGCGGACTGTGCGGTTTTGGCGGCGGTTTTTGCCGCCGCCTGCGAGGTCTTAACGGCAGCCCTGGCAGTATGACCGGCGGTCTTGATCGATCTTTGCGCCGTTTTCACCGTACCTTTTGTGGCTTCCTTTATACTTTTGACACCAGTATCGGCGGCTTGCCTGATGGTGTGTCCCGGTGTGCCGGAGGGGTGGAGGACCTGCGCCGCTGCTTTTTCGGCCGGTTGAAAAAGGGGAGGCCGCACGGGATGTAAAGTGGTGCGCCCTGCTGCCTGCCGCGCCTGTGTTTGGGCAACTTTCTGAGTTGACAGCCGGATTTCTCCGGCTTCTGTAAGCCGCTGTTTTGCCCTGTTTTGAACAAACCTGCGTTTTGCCAATTCATTCGGTTTTGACAGGGTAAATTTCCGCTTGAGGGTTTCCTTTGCCCTGGATTGGGCGGCATTCCGCTTTGCCGCTTGCTTTGCTCCGAGTTGGGAAACGTTATGTCTCACTGCTTCCTTTGCTTTTATCGAGGTTGTGCCATGTTCCGTTGCCAGTTTTGTTTCAGTCCGGGCAACATCCCTGTGTACTGCTTCCTTTACTTCACTTGTGGAGGTGTGACGGGCATTCTCCCTGTTGGAATCGTGGTAACGTGGAGCATCTGCATCCGGTTCGCGGCATTCCTGTATTTTTTCAACCGCCTTCTTGCCGTAGTTTCCAGCGGTATGTCCGGTTTTCCGGACAACGGTTTCTGCACCATCCCGGACGCTGTTTGCGGCATCGTCCACATAGTTGCCGTCCTCGTTATGCCCGAGCCGTTCCGCCTGCTCCTTAGTGCGTATATAGGCGTTTTTTGCCCTGCGGGATACGTCCGTTGCCTTATCCAGCACCTTAATATCCTTGACGACCGATTTGGTCTTGATATCTTTCAACACACGCACCTCCTTCCTCGATTTGGTTGAGTCTTTTCAACGGATTTACCGCTCTGATCGGGAAAAATAAGGAGCGGGACGCTCCATGCTTCTGCAATATTCTGGATAACGCAGTCGGATGGCTTCAAAAAAGTAGGGAGCAAAGCCGCAGTCAAATAGCCAGTAGGGAGTAGAGCGGTTTTCGTTCCATTCCTCCGTCCACCCGTTCCATAGGTTGAAGGCAAGGCGGCACAGGCGGTGCGTGCTGCCGGTCTGCCATGCAGCCGAAAGGCCCTCCGGCTTTATGATGTCCTCCTTAAAGTCAAAGAGGGAGCGGATATGGCTTCTCGTTTCCGCGCTGATTCCCATTGTGTAGAAAAATGCTTTATGGAAGGTGTCGTTGTTGCGTGCCGCCGCAAGCATATCGAAATAAAAAGCCTCGTGTTCCTTGTTTGCAAACCGGATATTTTCCATTGTGTTTTCCTCCTTAATATGGTGAAGGGCTGACCGTGAAACCGGCCGGCCCTTCGCATTTGATGGATTGTCCTATATTTCCGCCTGTTCGCCGGGCTTTGTGGTCATCAGGCGGTAGAGCCTGGTGTTGCGCGGGAATTGGTCGGTGAAGGGGACAAGGGAGCTTCCCACCTTGATTAGACCGTTGCCTGCGTCTACATTGGTAATGTAGGAAAGCTGGAGGTCGGAAATGTTTAGGAGCCTGGCAAGCTCCATGCGGTCGGTGCTGGCCTGATTGAGCATGACGATAAATTCTGAGTTTGCCAGCATAGTACGCGCGGTATGGCTCTGCAAAAGGTCGTCCACGTTCTGCGTGATACCTGTACAAAAAGCGCCATACTTTCTGACTCGCTTCCAGAGCGTAAACAGGAAATTGGCGCTGTATTCATGCTGGAACAGCAAATAGATTTCATCAATAATGATGAAAGTGTTTTTGCCCTTGGCCCGGTTCTGCGTGATGCGGTTTAGGATGCTGTCCAGCACCACCAGCATCCCGATGGGAAGTAGCTGTTTCCCCAAATCCAGAATGTCGTAGCAGATGAGGCGGTTGTTCACGTCCACGTTGGTCGGCTTTGCAAAAGTGTTTAGGCTGCCGCTGGTAAACAGCTCAATGGCAAGGGCGATTTCCTGCGCTTCCGGTTCCGACTGCTTCAGCAACTCCGCATGGAAGTCCTGCAAGGTTGGCGGGTCCCCCTTAAAATTTCTTTGCAGGTACTTCCGGTATACGCCGGCGGTGCAGCGGTCGATGAGGGATTTCTGCTTTGCGCCAAGGTTCTGGCCGCCGATGAGCTGCTCGCACAGGGACAACACAAATTCGGATTTCAGGATGACAGGGTTTGCGCCGTCGCCGTAATCCCGGTTCATGTCCATGGCGTTGATATGGTTCGGGGAGGTGGCGGAAATATGGATGATCTCGCCGCCCATCGCCCTGACCAGCGACGAATATTCGCGCTCCGGATCAATCAGGATAATATCATCATCGCTGGCAAGTATCTGATTGACGATTTCCCTCTTGGCGGTAAAGCTCTTGCCGGAGCCGGATACTCCTAATATGAAGCTGTTGCCGTTTAAGAGCAGCTTGCGGTTGGCGATAATCATATTCTTGGAAATGACATTCTGCCCGTAGTAGATGCCGCCGCTGTGGGAGATTTCCTGCGCGCGGAAGGGAATGAACACCGCAGTGCTTTCGGTGGTCAGCGTCCGGATGGCGTCTATTTTCCGCAGGCCGTAGGGCAGCGCCGTGTTCAGTCCGTCCATCTGCTGGAAGGTCAGGGTGGAGAATTGGCAGAGATGCTTCCGTGCGGTGGTGAACAGGGTTTCGGTGTCGCTGTCAAGCTGCTCCTTGCTGTCCGCAATGTGCACCATTGTCAGGACGGCAAACATCATCCGCTGGTCGCGGGTGGTCAGGTCGTCGAGGAATTCCTTGCTTTCCTTGCGCTGCTGCTCCATGTCATAGGGGACGACGGCGGAAAAATTGTTGTTCTGGTTCTGCCGCCTCTGCCAGTTGGTAATGTTGGTCTCCACGCCCAAAAGCCGGTTTTCCACCTCCCGTACGGCTTCGTCCGTGGGGATGGGGATGATGTCCAGGGACAGCATCATATTGCGGTTTAAATCACACAGCTCGGACACCATGCTGTCCTTGATGTAGCTGGCAAACTCCCGCAGGAAGATGACGCGCCCGTATTTGTTTCCCATGCGGAAGTGGTCCCTTTCAAATTCAAAGGTGTCGGGGCAGATATAGTCTTTGAAATCATGTCCTTTTCTCATGGTTTCGGACAGATCGAAGCGGAAATCCGTTTCCTCGCCTGCACGGAAAAAGTCGTGCAGGATTCTGAGGCGGTCGGTGGCGTCCAGCTCCACGCATTTTGAGCCCAGGCGGGAGAAATGGGTGATGAGGTCGGTGCCGATGCGGGAGAAGTAATTGCGTGCTTCTTCAATATTCTTCTTTGCCACCGACACGGTGACATATTTATCCTGCACAATGCTGTTTGCGCCTGTGGCCTTATCCATAAGCATTTGGTTGTACTCCCTGCGGTATTCATCCAGGCCGTCGTTTTTCAACGGAATGAGGATGGAGCTTTCAAAGTCCGCTTTATTTAAGCGGCGGTTGTTGATGGTGATTTTGGTGGTGGCTCCGCTGTCAAAGGAATTGAGAAGCTCCGAGTAGGACAAAAACATCGCTTCCTTGTCCTCCTTGGACGCCACCGCGTAATTGATGTCCTCGAAGCGAAAGGATTTAGAGAACTTGTTGCCTACCCGGAAAATCCCGTCCGGCCAGATGGTGCGGATAGGGATGGCCTGCTGGACGCCTCTGGGGACGACAAACCTTTCCTTATCCTGCTTCATGATTTTTTGCAGGGTCTTAATCATGGCGTTTCCATTCCTCCTTTTCATGATTCGCGATAACGTTTTTAAGTGCCTCATAGTAGATGTTGGTCGGATAAAAGGTCAGCTTTTTGGGCATGAGGAACTCCGATTTGATGTACGCCCATAAAAACTGTTCCGCCGTCATGCCGTGGTACTTGATAAAGCCCAGGGCCGCAAAGGGGAAAGCCCCCAAAACGCACATCCAGCTCACGGTCTCCGTGCCGAAGAAGCTCCTCAGGCCGAAATAGATGCCGATGGCCACGCCGACGGCCAGGACAGAAAAAATGAACTGCCGCAGGGACAGTCCAAAAAACATGCTTTCGGTATAATCCCGGATTTCCCGGTTGATCTTGACTTCCAAAAACAATCACCTCCAAATAAGAATAGCGCCTCTTAACGAAGCACCATTAGGTTGTTTGTTTTATCGCTCTTGTTGATTTTTACTATACTTTTCTTTCTCCTTTTGTATCTTGACTACCAATGAGTCAACCTTGCGGTTCTGCGCCATAAATGCCTCATCCTGCGTGAGGGGGATACCATTTTTCAAGGCTTCATCCGCAAGCCTGTTGAGTTTTTCCTTCTCTTTTTCCAGTTTTTCATTGAGAGCTTCCTGTTTCATGTTGAAACCTCCTTTGCTTATTTAAAGTAATAGCTACAGCCCCATCATCTCCCGCACCACCCGGTCGGCCATTTTCACCGCGCCTACCAGCACCAGCATGTTGAAAATCAGCTCCCCTACATAGGACCACACCATCGTCACGGCGCTGGCACTGGTGTCTACCACCGGGGGGGAGGACGCAAAGATGGAAAAGATGACGCAGGCCAGGACGATGATCGCTCCTTCCAGACACACGGCGGCATAGCCTTTCAAAAAGGCTTTGCCGATGCTCTGGCTTGGTTCTCCGGCAAAGGAGGCCAGAGGCACCGGGGCGATGGCGGTATATAAATACAATTTAAAAAACCGGCCATACACCGTCAGGATCATAATGAAGGAAAACACCGTGATGAACAGTCCGCCGATGAGAGTTACCGCCCACAGCGGGATGCTTTCGAAAAATCCACAGTTTTGAATGGCCTGCACAATGGTATCCGGCAGGACGGTTTGAGTGGCCGTCCCTAACCCTGAGCTTCTCATGATGGTGGAGATAATCCCCTGCACGATGTTGAACAGAGCCATCATCAGCTCCAGCCCGTAGGTCACGACGCCTTTGGCCAGGGCGAACCGTATGAACAGCTTTAAGGCGTGTTCCGGCCTTTTGACTTCGACAAAGCTGCCGCAGGTTTTCACCACGCCGATGACAAAAAACAGCACCAGCAGGGCAAGACCGACGGCCTGCAGCGCTCCGTGTATATTTACGATGACGTTCCAGATGCCGCCGCCTTTAAATTCCGTGGGGGATTGGGCCACAAGCTGCCAGATTTCCGCCAGTTTGTTATTCCAGGTTTCCAGAGCATTGTTCAAATTATCAATTACCCAGTTGCCGCTTCCCAAATAAACTCACCTCATTTCCAAGACAAAGCCCGCGTATGAAGCGCGGGCCTGTCTTTACGATCGTTACCGGCATGGTTCATCCCTGCCGGGCAATTTGTCCCTGATGACGCCATACTTGTCATCCACATAGAATTTATTGACAAACGGGTTGTAGATTGCATGGCACTTTACGCCGTTATATTCGGCAAGATAATCGTTGTCACCCAGCCTCTTGAGGATGGTAGCTTCCCGCAGTTCGCCGTCCAGTGAATGAATGTGCATTTTTTCAGTAATCGGGAATTTGTTAAACATAGCAATCAACCTCCTGTAATGAGATTCAGAATTTCTTTGGCAAAGGTGATAATTATGCCGCCGGCAAGGGTCAGGAAGCCATTGGCCCTCTGGGACGGATCGTGGGATTTGAGAGAAAGGCCGATCTGCACAATGCCGAAGCCCAGCAGGATCAGACCGATGGCCCGGATCAGCCCGAATATGAAGTTGGACAGGTTGTTGACGACGGTCAGCGGGTCGTCGGCCGCATAGACAGGTGAGGTAAAGAGGATCACCAGCACCAATGCGCAATAAACGGCGAATGTCCTTTTGGTTTTCTTGGAAATTTTCATGAATCATACCTCCTGATTTTTTGGTTTTTAGGATTGAAGCATCGCTTCGAGTTCTTCCTCGGAGAGAAGCTCGTAATCGCCTTCTTCGTTTAAGGCTACGGCTTTCCAGTCCAGGGCGTTTTCGGCACCGCCATGCCGGAAGGGTTGGCTGCCGCCGTCAACGGTCAGCTTCAGATTGGGGTGTTTTAAAATATCGTACTTTTCATCCATCACTGCCCGTTCCCCCCGGATGAACAGCAGGGCAAAGCGGTTGTCCAGCATCCGCACCTCGTCGGGGGTCAGAAGCTCGCGGCCGGACTGCTGGTAATTGGTGGAGTAGCTTCCGTTCCTGCCTCTGCTCAGTCCGTAGGTGTTGGTGTCGATGGTTTCCTTGCCCAAAAGCTCGGACACATACTTGTGGGTTGACTGCTCATTGCCTCCAAGGTACAGGAATTCGTCGCAGTTTCCGACAATGGATTCCCAGGTGTCTTTGAACAGGGCTTTTAATTGCGCCAGGTTTTGCAGGATGATGGACACCGATATTTCCCTTGAACGCATGGTGGAAAGCAGCTTGTCAAACTCATCCGGCAGGGCGACATTCGCAAACTCATCCATGACAAAGTGGACATGGACGGGCAGGCGGCCTCCGTACTTATAGTCGGCAAGGTACATGAGGCTTTGGAAAAGCTGGGTATAGAGCATGCCGACAATGAAGTTGAAACTGCTGTCGTTGTCGGGTATCACGGCAAAGAGCGCCGTCTTTTTCTCCCCGATGGAGGACAGCTCCATTTCGTCCACCGTGGTGATTCCCGCAAGGGTGGTCAGGTTGAACTTTTCCAGCCGGACGCCCAGGCCGATTAGAATAGACTTGGCGGTTTTTCCCGCCGCCAGCTTGAAGATGTTGTACTGCTTGACCGCCAGGTGCTCCGGTTCCCGCATTTCCAGCCGTTCAAACAGCTCGTCAAGGGGGCTTTGATAGGTTTCGTCATCCTCCCGGACTTCGGCGGCGGCGATCATCTCCATGACCATCGGGAAATTTTGTTCTTCCGGCGGCGCTTCATAAAGAAGGTAGAGAATCAAAGCCTCCAGCAGTGCGGTTTCGGAGCGTTCCCAGAAGGGATCGTTGGTGTTGCTGCCTTTGGGCGTGGTGTTGCGGATCAGGTTGGTGACCAGCTTTAACACGTCCTTGTCGTCCTTCAAGTAGGCAAAGGGATTGTAGCAGTGGGACAGGTGCATGTTGATTAAATCCAGCACCTTGATTTCGTAGCCATTTGCTTTGAGCAGGTTCCCCGTGTCCCGGAGAATTTCGCCTTTTGGGTCGAGTACGACGAAAGAGGTGTTGGCCTGCATGACGTTTGGCTTGGCATAAAATCTCGTTTTGCCGGAGCCGGAGCCACCCACAACCATGACATTCAGGTTGCGCCGATGTTTCCGGCCGTCAAGGCCGATGCGGACGTTCTGTGTAAGGATTTTGTTTTTCTGCGGGTCTTTGTCCCGGTACTTTTTATTGACAGCCGCCGCGCCGCCCCAGCGTGCGCTGCCGTGTTCCTCCCTCCGCCGGTAATTGCGCTTGGTGGACAGGTAAATTCCGATGCCCAGACAATAGGCGGCGATAAACAGCAGGATGCACTTGGGTGTGTCGTCCACCCATCGGATGTCAAAGGGATTGTCCATCGCCTTGCTAAGGTTGACAAGGATTTCGGGAAGTCCGCCGGAAAGGGAAGGGGCGGTCAATAATGCCGCCCACACCACCGGAATTAAAAAAACCGCAAAGAGTATCAGGCTGCTCCTTGCGGTTTCATCGCGCCTCATGGTGGCTCCTGCGCTTTTGTTTTTTTGTCGGGGCGTCAATGGTTTTTAAAAGCAGTTCGTCAACGGCGTCGGTGGGCCGTTCTTCTTTAATCAGGTCGTTTCTGAGCTCATTCAAGGCGTTCACCACAACGCCGTATTCGTAATTGTCCAGGGTAAGCACCCTTTCTTCTTCCTTCATAGGCAATCCCTCCTAACGTTCCGGCTCCTGCCGTATTTGCTGTCTTTGCTGCGAAAGCATCCGGTTCATCCTGCCGGAAATTTCGACAGCAGTCTCCCGTATAACCGAAAGCTCGGCGCGGATCTCCTGCGGGTCCATGCCCTCCAGCATTTGGGGAGCGCGGTCGAAGCGGTAGCCGTTTGTATCCACGCCGTACTGCCTGCAGAGCATATAAGACACGCAGTAGGCGCGGAAGGCATGGTCGGAACGGCGGTAGCTCCCATTTCCCGTATCCATTTCCGCATGGGCCAGCTCCTGGGAAAGGGCGCAGAAAATATTCCCCGCATCCATGCCCCTTCGGATTTGGATTTCCCTTGTTTCCGGCCGGTACAGGGCATTTGTGCCGTCCGTCAGGGCGTCGCTGATGCGGATAGGCACCGGCGCATGGTGCATCAGCGCCTTGATGAGGGTGCGGTCGTCGGGATAGGTGGGTGTTTCCCGTTTGCGGCTGTTTCCGGTCTGGGAAATGTCGAACATCTTTTTCAGGTTGTAGCTGATGCCGACGCTGCCGTCGTCGCGCCGGTACTCCTCGCCCGGCTCCAGGATGTAGAAGCCGGTTTCCTTTTTGCGGATGTAGGCGCCTTGCTCCTTCCAGGTGTCAAAGTCCGCAATGCGGGTTGCATCCGGCTTCTGCGCAAGAATCAGAAGGGCGTTGGCCACACTGTAGCGGTCAAAGCGGCTCTGCACATCCAGGTACTTCTGGAAGGCAGCGCCGTCCCGCGCCACGGTTTTTGCCGTGTCGTCGATCATTGCGTAAACCATTTCCCGTTTCTCCTGCTTCTGCTGCTTCCATGCCTCTTTGTCAAAGGACAGGTCGTTTTGGGGAGCAGGCTGTTCGTTTTCCTGCCGGAAAAGATCGTCGAAACTGCTCATAAATCTTACCTCGCTTTCGATTTTGACTTTTTTGATTTGGATTTCTGCCTGTTGGATTTGGCATTCTGCTTTGAAGCCTGCGGCTGCTCTTTGGCAGGCTCGCGCCTGGGTTCCGCCGCTTGTTCCTTTTGAGCGGCCTTGATTTCCTGCAGTTCTTCCCGGATTGATCTTCTCGGCAGCTCAATAGCACCCTCGGCGGCTTTCCCGCTGCGCTCGTAAGTAGGCTCGGACGGAAGGGGTTTCTCCGCCGTCGCCGTCGTGGGGTTTGGGTTGTCCGGTTGTTCCTTGACCGGCTCCGGCCGGTCGGGCTTTGCCATGAGTTCATGCAGAAAATCGTCCGCGCTTTTTTCGGCGGGCGTTCCTTTTTCGGGAGGCGCTTTTTCGTCCGGGCCTTCTTTATGCGGTATATTATCCTTCTGTTTGGCGGCCCTGGATTTCTCGATTTCGTTCTTGATGCTTGCCGTATCCACGGTGGCAAGCTTGAAGCGTTCCACAATGCGATTGATTTTGGAAGCATCCTCCGCCCGCACCATGATGTCGCACATGCCGTCCGTGTCATTTTTGTCACGGAGGGCGCAATAGAGGACACCGTAGCGTTTGGCCTCCTGGCAAAACTTCTTTAAGTCCTCGTTGCGCACCGCAAAGACTTTCAGCTCCTTGCCGCTACGCAAAAGCCCCTCCAGACGGATTTTGCCCTTAGTCCTTTTTTGGTCTTTCAGCACAGCGTACAGGTAGGTGGCAAGGTTTTTCGCGCCTTCGCCGGAGATTTTGGCCATCACCTCAATCCCTTTAAGGGTCATATTGACGATTTGGTCCGCTGCGTCGGCTCCGCTGTTCATAGATTTTTTCCTCCTTTCCTTGATGGATTTCCTCCTGTTGAACCTGAAGCAGTTTCTTCTTCATTTCTTCGGAACGGGACAGGATGCCCGTACAGAGCTTCACCTCCTTTCGGAACAGGGACAGCTTCCTGGAAAGTTCTGAAATCTGCTGCTTATACTGTGCTGTTTGCTCATGGTCTTTACACCGGCGCAGCCGATGATAAAGAGATTTGCGGGCGTCGGACAGGGCTGCCATTTCCTGCTCCAGTCCGTTCTGGTACGTGAGAAGCTGCTCCTTGTTCTCAATGTGATGAGTACACAGCAGCTTGGTTTGAGCAATGAGTTCATCCAAATGGCGGATGTCCTCGCGCAATAAAAAATGCGTCCGTTTGCTGGACGCACGATGTTTTGGCAAAATGCCCATTTTGTAAAGGTAGTGGAAGTATAACGCCTGCAAGCCCGTGAGCTTTCTTGTCTTTTTGGGATTAAGTCCGCCTTTGACGGCATAGCGTTTTCGCTTCGGCTCCGGCAGGACTTCCGGACGCTTCGGGGCGCGGTTTTGAAGTATCCGCTGCTTGATGGCGTCCTCGGTGTAATCGTCACCCAGGGTTTTCAGCCGGACAAAGCGTTCCTTTCCCGGAGGACGCACCGCCATGTATTTTACGCCGGTTTTTACCTTGTAGCCCTGTTTTCGTAAAGCAGCGATAAATTGCGTGAAGGTCATAGATGCGGCAATGGCTTTGTCCACATCCTCGCGGATGAGGCCCCGCCAGGTGGGTTTGCCTTCCTGCTCGGTCTTCCATTCGGCATAGTGCCTGGATTTGCCCTTTTGCGGGTTTTCAATGACGGACAGGGAATATTCCCTGCATAGCCGGTCGGAGGTCTGCCGCATGAGGGCGTAGGTGGCGTTGTTGTCGTAATACCGCTTGCCGTCCATAAAGGATACGGAGTTCAGCACAAAATGGTTATGCAGATGATGTTTGTCCAGGTGGGTGGAAACCACCACCTCAAAGCGGTCGCCCCAAAGCTCCTGCGCCAGCTTTACGCCGATGGCGTGGGCGGTTTCGGGGGTGGCTTCCCCCGGAGCGAAGGACTGATATCCGTGGAAGGCAAGAATGCCGTCCGTTTTCTGGAATTGCAGCTTTGTCCGGGACATTTGCTCGTAGGCGGTGGCTGGATCGCAGTTGATGCCGGTAACATAGAATTGCTTTTCGGTCTTGACATCCTGCTCGGTATATTCCAGCACGTTCTGCAGGCCCTGAAAGACGGTAGTTGAAAAATCGAGGTTCCCGGTTTTTTCGGGATTGGTGGCATAGTCGATCACCCGGTTAAGGCGGTCTGTCACATCCCATATCGCCGTGGTTGCCATTATTTTCCCTCCTTTCCGGCGACGTGACCGCCGCCTGTATATCCAGCACGGCCTTGCGGAGCCGGTTAGCTTCATACTGGAACACCGTCCTGTCGATATGTCCTGTGGCGTTTGCCTTTGCCGCAATCTGGTTTAAGTTGCTGCCGATGGCGTGAAGCTCCCGCATCATGGCGTAATAGTCGGGTGGGGGAAGCTCTTTGGGCACGTAACCGTTGATGAGGGTACGGATAAATGCTTCCTGCGAAAGGCCGGATTTCTTAACCTGTTTGGCAAGGTGCTGTTGCTCTTTGGCGTTCAGCCGCACAATGATTTGGATATTCCGTTTTCTCATCGTTCCGGCTCCTTTCGTTTGGGGTGGGCAAGCTCTTTTTCCTGCTTCATCAGAAGCCGCACTGTGTCGTTTACGATGACTGGATGATCGTTGATGCAAAACTCGTGAAAGTGCCGTGGTTCTCCCTGATGCCCCGGAAACTGCGGAAAGGGTTCAACCTGAGCCGCCCATTCTTTCACCGAGCGGTAGTACCTTCCATCCCAGAGGGCATGATTGACGGTTGCGGCCAGCACCTGCCGGACACGGTCCTGTCCATGCACTTGAATGATTTCTTTTAGGAATTCGGGCAGTTTATGGTCATAGTAGCTGTGTGAGAGTGCCGCATTTTCCATAAATGCGTTCTTGCAGGCGAGAACGGCGCGGAATTCCTCATGCCATTTTTGTTGCAGTTCTTCCATACATGTATCACCTCTTTCATTGTTTTGGCACGACGGCGAAAGGCGAAAGGGGGGTATTAGGGGCAAAAGCCCCTAACAAGCGAATTTGGATAGCCAAATTCAGTGCTTGCTGCAACACAAGACAGCGGTCTTGTGTTGTCATGTTACGGTTGGCTTAAGATTCTACCAGCCGAAAAGGAAGTCTTGGTCAGCGTTCATACTCGCGGCGCTTTTGGTTCCTGCTCCGCGCTTCGATTTCTTTTTCCCGTGCGGCAAACTCCACACCTGCAAAGTGTTCCGCGTCGAGGATGTATTCTTCATTGTTGTATGCTTCCTGCACCATCGCTTCCGCTTGCTGTGCATTTTCTGCTTCGATCTCTACGGTCATGCAAAGGGTTTCTTTGATTTCCACCTGATAGGTTTTCATAAAAGCAAAGCCTCCTTTCTTGATTTTTACGCAAAAGAAAAAGGCACTGATTTTTCAGCACCTTTAACAACTTTAATGAAAACTGATTATATTATGGATTAATCGAAGTTGCCTAATCTGATTAATACATACCATAAAAAAATTAACCGTTATAACAAATCCATAGTAGTGTTTAAAGTTTAATGAATTTTGTAATAGTCAGGATCAAGAATAAATTCACCTCCCGTTTCGTCTAGCCATTTATTTCCCAGTGTGATTATTTCAAAAATACAGTCAGAAAAAATATCAATGGCACACTCATTCATTGTATATGGAGATAATAAATACTTTTCATCAATGTTAGGCATTGTTGCAGAATATAATACTTGTCCTGCATCTTTTCCGACTTTCTTTAGAAGCAGATAAGAATTTGGAGGATTGTTTGGATTCATTTTATTGGCAGAGATAACTTTTAAGTTAGATGCTGGTGACAGCACACTGCAATATAACTTTTTTTTTGCTCTATCTGAAATCAAATATTGGTATTGTCTTATCCAATCTAATAATTTTAAAACGGTTAGTGACCATTCTAATGGATATAGGTTGGATGTAGTAAGAGTTGTAAATATTTGTGTAAGCATTTCTTTTATCTCATTTAAATCGTTATTTGCAAAAAAGCCTAAAATTGGCTCCCTTTTCTTAAGTATTGAAAGCAATTGGTCTTTTTTTAATGACAATAATTCAGATGTTTTTGCTAATGCCTCTGACATTGTAATTGTCCTATAAACCATGCAGCTAATTTGTTTTAGAATACCCAATATACCATAATCAATTTTCCCTTTCATATAATCTTTTAATGGATTAAACAGAAGTCCCCTACTATACATAAGCTTAATTGCTTCAGCTAATCCATTTGCTACATTTTGTTTTTCATTTTCGGTATCAGAATTATATTGAAAAATTCTTCGATGGTTTAAATCAAATGGGATATCATTAAGACATCCATATTTTATATTGAAAAAGCAAATAATTTTTTCCCATCCAATTGTTTTTGCTGCATAACCGAGTTCGACTAAAACATTTGGATTGGGCATTTTTCTACCGTAATAGTCTGGATTGATTATAGAAATATCGCAAATAAATATATCGCTTTTAGCTATTTTATTGAAAATTATATCTGCTATATCAGGAGATCCTGAAGCTCCTTTAGTATCACGATCATATTCAAAAATTTCTCCTACATTAATATCACCAGCGATCATTTTTATTACTTTTTTAATACATTCTTCAATAAATGAACGATTATCTTTACTGGGGAGATCAGATTGCCATGAATAAAAAATATTAAATTTCATCGTGATCCTCCTAAAAGCAATCACCTGTTTGAGGTGTTTTGTGAACTTTCAGTATAGACATACCCTGAAGGTTCAGTAACTTCCTATTTTTAGTCTAGCAATCAGTTGCGCCATTTATCGAAATCTACCGCACCAGCCACCCATAATCCTGTCTGCAATCAACGATATAATCAACGTACACCGTCTGGTCTTTGATCTGATACAAAATCAAATACCATTTCTCTACGAACATCTTGTGATATTTATTCGGAGGGATAAATTCTGCCTCCAGAAATGGAAAACGCTCCGGCATTTGATGCAGGGAACGGATAGCGTCCATCAGGTCGTTTTTTACCTTGCGGGCGGCGGTGGGACTTTTCTGCGCCAGAAAACGGACATGGCCCGCCAACATTTGACGAGCACGGTCGGAAACAACCACCTTATATTGAACCTTCTTTTCCATGTTCCACCTCATCAATAATGCTTTCGAGATAGCTGTCCAGTTCATCCGGTGTAACTCCGGCACGCCCTGCCAGACGGTCTTCCTCAACAGCTAGCAGTTCTTCGCGCAGCTTCAACATTTTTTCGCGGCGGGTAAACGCTTCTATATCCATGACGACAAGATCTCCTTCACCGTTTTTGGTAAGAAAAACAGGTTCTCCGGTAGACTTGCACAAAGCCGCAATTTCATTGTAGTTTTGCCTGATGCTTGCGGACGGTTTAATCTGCATGATATCAGCTCCTTGTAGCAACATTCTAACCATATTATACTCCTTTCATGCTATGATATCAATCAATTCTCTTAATTATAACAGTTCGCGTTCTTGTTGCTGCCGTATTCTTAATACAATTCTCAGATAGTCGTTATAATCCTTTCCGCGTTCGGGTGGCTCATCGGACACGGCGTAGGCGGACGGGAGGATGGTCTTGATAGTCTTTGCCGCCAGCCGTCCGGCCGTGTCGTTGTCCAGATGTAAAGCGATTTCCTTAATTTGCGGGAAGTCTTTTAAGTATTGCATGAGTGCGGCGGGTGGAGTACTTTCCTCAATAATCTTTTTCGGCATATAAATGCCCGCAAGGGACAGGCAGTTTTCCTGCCGCCAGTCCCTGCCGGAAAGCAATTCCAAAGTGCCGTATGACAATAAATCAATGGCGCTTTCAAACAGGTGCAGTTTGCTGCATTCGTTCCTGGCCGGAATAGAGAAGGAGAAGTGCTTATCGCTTCCGTTTACTTCCCCCATAAACCGTTTGCCAAACGTTCCACGGAGAGTAGCATATTTGGGAACGCCATGCCGGTCAAAGCCGATAAAGACGGCGTTATGATAATCGCGGCTTTCATACAGCCGTTTGGTCCGGATGCAGTAGTCTATAATCTCCCGGTGAATGC
This sequence comes from Bacillota bacterium, assembly GCA_013314855.1. Classification (NCBI taxonomy): domain Bacteria; kingdom Bacillati; phylum Bacillota; species Bacillota bacterium. Next base: position 20,560 of record JABUEW010000075.1, read on the forward strand.
CGCGCCCTATGAGGTAGGCAATCACGCGGTCGTTGTTTTCGTTTTTTTCCGGCAATAGCAGTTTTTTTGGCTCGGAGGGTTCCTGTGCTTTTGGCGAAACAGGCGGCATGACAGCCGCCTGCCCGTTTATCTGAAGCACCGCTTCGGGGAGCGTCATGCCCCGCACCTTGATGAGATAGTCCAGGGCGGAGTGCCCGCCGATGTTGCGCGACCACCAGCACCATTTCCCGTTGCTGATTTTCAGGCTGTCATGGGTGCGGGTGGTATAGACGTTGCCTGAAAAGCGCACCAGCTCCTGAGGCTCGTAATATTGCAGATAAGTTAGCAGATCCATTTGCTTTGCGCTCTCAATCTGCTCCAGTGTTACATAGGGCATGTTTTTTCACCTCATCTTTCATAGCCCACGGCTTTCTTTTCCGGCACATCTATATCCTCGTCCGGCTCGCCGTCGAACACCTCATTTTCATGTTTATCCATGTTGAGCAAAATGTTCAGCTCTGCCAGCCGCGCGGACTTTGCTTGCAGCTCCTGCTCCTTTTCAAAGGGGATGTCAATCTGTTCCCTTGCTGTTTCCATCTGCTGGTGGAGCGTTTTTAACTGTTCCCGGCAGTATTCCAGTTTTTTTGGTATTTCTGCAAGAGCATTATTGAGCCTTGTGATGTTGCCGTGGATGTCCGTGCCCAGTGTGACCGTA
>JABUEW010000076.1 GCA_013314855.1 Bacillota bacterium
CCAACACCTTATATTATAACATATAACGTAAAACTACGCAATACTAAAACGAAAAATTTGACAAAAAAATAAGCCTATTTCAAGGCTTTTAAGTAATTTTTTATTTATTCAACTGTCAAACTTCCGAGATCTCACACTTATTATTGTTTTATTATTTCTCATGTTATATAATTACGATTAATATATATAATACGCTGCAAAATATATTTTTTTATTGAAGAAGAAGGTGTAATAGGGTATGTATGAAGGATGGACTAAAGAAGATATTTGTACTCATTGGGGTGAAGATAGCGACAGATACCTGGGAGCTATAGTGCCACCCATATTTCAGACATCTATTTTTTCAAGAAAAAACGGTAATTATGGATATACATATACCAGGGTAAGCAATCCTACTACAGAAATTGTCGAGAAAAAGATAGCAGCCCTTGAAGGAGGAGAAGCGGCCAGATGTTTTTCTTCCGGCATGGCAGCCATAACAGCTGCAATTATGCATTGTGTATCTGCAGGCAGCCACGTTATTGCTCCAAGAAATATATATCCTCCGGCCCGGGCTTTTCTACAGGATTATTTAAGTAAATTCGGAGTTGAAGCTACATTTGTTGATGGGACTGATGTTGCCGAAATAGAAAAAAGCATACGCTCCAATACACGCCTGATTTATCTGGAAAGCCCCGTATCTATGATATTTATGTTGCAGGATTTGGAACAGATAGCCAATATTGCGAAGTCTCGTGGAATAGTTACAGTAATAGACAATACGTGGGCTACACCTATTTTCCAGAATCCCATTAAATTCGGTATTGATATAGTAGTGCATTCTGCATCCAAATACCTTGGAGGCCATAGTGATATAGTAGGTGGTGCCCTGATTTCATCAAAAGAAATTGTAGATGAAATATCCAATAAAGAACGGAGCCTCTTTGGAGCTGTTATGGACCCTCATCAGTCATGGTTATTATTAAGGGGCATAAGAACACTCCCTTTAAGAATGGAAAGGCATCAGCAAAACGCTATTCAGGTGGCGGAGTTCCTTGAAAAACACGAAAAAGTAAAGAAGGTTTTGTATCCGGGGCTAAAAAGCCATCCCCAGTATGAGCTTGCTTGCCGTCAGATGACAGGATGCTCCGGACTCATGAGCTTTGTGTTGGACTATAGTGATGAGCAGATTATGCGCTTTGTAAAGAAACTTAAGCTTTTCTACGAATGTCCCAGCTGGGGAGGATATGAGTGCATTATTAATACTCCCGGAGTAGGGATAAGTAAAGAAATGTCACAACTCACAGGCATTCCCAGGGGGCTAGTACGGATATCGGTAGGTTTGGAGAATGTGGAAACTATAATAAAGGATCTGGACGATGGTTTAAAGCTGTTGTAAAAATATTAAAATATATAGAAAAGGTTAATGGGAAATGGTAAAATGTGTACCATAGATAGTAAAATCCAAGGGAGGAAGGGAGGGAGGAAGTAAAACGTGTACATACATTTATAATATACTTGTGCATATATTTATACCTGTGTATATATTAAGAGAATAGGGAGGGAGTTGTATGGCGGAAAGAAACTTTTCCATGAAAGAATACTGGATGCAAAGGGTTAAAAACTGGGAACCTATTATGGCCTTCAAAGGCAGCAGTAAGAAGGACTGGGAAGAATGGCGGGAAAAGGCATATCCCAAGTTTATGGAATTATTGGGGGAGTTCCCAAAAAAGGTTGACCTTGAGGCTGAAGTTGAATACTCGGTAGAAGAAGGTGACTTGATAAGGGAGAGAGTAGTTTTTAATTCAGAAGAGTATATGTCTGTGCCATGCCAGGTACTTTATCCTAAAAATATGAAAAAAGACAGGTCAAATCCGGCTATAATTTGCAGCCATGGACATGGTGCATATGGAAAGGACCCTGTTGCAGGGATAAGATCCTCTCCGGGGCATATCAGCGACATAAATAATATGAACTATAATTACGGCGAGCAAATGGCAAAAGCCGGATTTTTGACAATTTCACCTGATCTAAGGGTCTTTGGTGAAAGGCGTGACGGATTTGATCCATTTCCTGGACGAGACCCATGTAACATAAACTTTATCAAAGGGGTTATACTGGGTATTTACACTTTAACCCTGAACATCTGGGACATAAAGTGCTGTGTGGACTATCTTGAAACAAGAGAAGAGGTGGACCCTGAAAGGATAGGGATGATGGGCCTAAGCCAGGGAGGTACCATGACTACATTTGCTACTGCAGCAGAAAGCAGGATTAAAGCGGCAGACATAATAGGCTATGTGAACCCCTGGTCCGGATTTGGAATTGCAAGGGCAAATTTCTGTGGATCACAAATACTGCCGGATATTTATAAATATTTCGATACTGATGAAATTGCAGGCCTTATAGCGCCCAGGCCACTGTTACTAGAAATGGGAATATATGACAATTGCTTTTACATACAGGATATGCTGAAAGGGTATGAGGGGGTAAAAGAAATATATAAAGCAGCAGGAGTTGAAGATAAACTCTGGGCCGATATTCATCCGGGGCCTCATGCTTTTGCCGGGAATAAAGCCTTTGAGTTTTTTAAGAAATATTTATAAGAATGCAATAATGCTGTTTATTTACTGTAATAATGAATGATATGCTTGATAGCCTTACTGTGGAGAAGGTGAAGACATTTATAAAAGCATGTAAATATGTTAAAACAATGTTGAATGAAGGTGCAAGCAGGGAACAGGTGGGTGAGATGGTATCTCTTTTTATCTTTTTATGGCATTGATAAAATCATCTACATCGTATACAAATCCAAACATTATTGCTACCCACCAGAGAGCCATTTCCTTACCCCACTGATGCCTTGCGGATTCTTTGTTTTCTACAGCAGTAACAGCCTGACGTATAGCTGAACACATTACGCCATGCTGCATCGTTTCAAACATTCCGCATTCTTTAGAGTCTCTATTACCTCCTTCAAACTTGCCGTTCCTGAGAAGAGCTTATAACGACAGTGATTTTTCCCCCCTGAAGTAAAAACATATGACAAAGGCCATGGTTGAAGTGAAATACGGGCAATACGAGTTAGCGACAAGCTTAAGGGATATACGGAGTTTCCGTATGTAGAAAGGGTTTTCACAATTGAGAGGACAAGAATCATCAATAAAACAGGGAAAAAAAGCGTTGTAAAAGAATTATTTATAACCAACCTGCCAAAAAAAAAGAAAAGCAGACGAAAAGACGCTTCTAGAGATAGTGCGAGGGCATTGGACAATAGAGAACAAAGTGCATTATGTAAGAGATATGGCATTTGATGAGGATCGCTCTCAGATACGTAGCGATAATGGACCGAGAGTAATGGCAATTATCAGGAACCTGGTTATGAATATATTGAGAATGCTTGGTATTACGAATATCACCCAGTGTTTAAGAGAAAATGCCTTAGACAGGTCAAGAGTGTTTGCAATGCTGGGGGTTAGATAAATTTCTAAAAAAGTCCGGAATAGGTTATGGAAGATGAGCTCAACCGGCAGACTTATGCCCAAAGGTACGTTCTGTTGTACCGAATAATGCAATTCACTTCTTAAATAGCATATGAAGATGCTTTTTTTGAATAAGACCTGTTTTTCAACACGAATTTATTGACTTTGCTTGGTTTGTATTGTATATTCTTTGTATAATTATATAAAAGAATATATAAGGAGAGACGGGGTAGTAAAGAATATGAGAATTTCACAAATGTTTATGCCCACTTTAAGAGAAGTACCGGCAGAAGCTGAGATACCTAGCCATCAACTTATGTTGAGGGCAGGTTTAATGAGAAAACTGGCATCGGGGATTTATGCCTTTTTACCTATGGGGTATAGGACTTTCAGGAAAATTGAACAAATTATCAGGGAAGAAATGGACAGGGCAGGGGCTCTTGAACTGGTCATGTCTTCCATTTTGCCTGCTGAGTATTATCAGGCTTCAGGCAGATGGGAGGTTTTCGGCCCAGAGATGTTCAGGCTAAAGGACAGGAACGGCAGGGATTTTTGCTTAGGTCCTACTCATGAAGAAATTTTTACTGAGATTGTAAAAAATGAGGTCAGGTCATACAGGTCTCTTCCGTTAATACTTTATCAAATCCAGACCAAGTTCAGGGATGAAATAAGGCCAAGATTCGGTGTAATAAGATGCAGGGAGTTTGTGATGAAAGATGCATACAGCTTTGATAGGGGTGAAGATGGGCTTGATGTTTCTTATAAAAAGATGCACGATGCCTATTGCAGAATTTTTGACCGATGTGGGCTTGATTATATTGTAGTTGAGGCCGATTCGGGAGCTATGGGAGGGTCAGGTTCGGAAGAATTTATGGTGAAATCCGATATAGGTGAAGCGATTATAGTTTATTGTGATGAATGTGGATATGCTGCCAATGAAGAAAAAGCGCAATGTACTCCTGAACCTTGTTGTACCAATTGCCAGGGCTCGTCCTTTGCGGCCCATCTTCCCGTTGAAAAAGTTGAGACCCCTGATGTCAGGACAATAGAAGAGTTAATGAAGTTTTTTGATTGTTCACCGGCGCAATTTGCTAAAACTCTTATTTATAAAGCAGATGACAAATATGTTGCAGCCATGGTGAGGGGAGACAGGGAAATTAATGAGACAAAACTTCAGAATTATCTTGGATGTATTGAACTTGAACTGGCAGATAGCGAAGCGGTGAAAAGGATAACGAATGCAGATGTTGGTTTTGCAGGTCCTATTGGCTTAAAAATTGACATTATAATTGATCCTGAAGTGGAAACAATGAAAAACTTTGTGGTTGGGGCAAATGAGACAGGGTACCATTTGAAAAATGTAAATGTTTTCAGAGATTTCAAGCCTTCTGCTATAAAAGATATAAGGAATATTATGGAAGGAGACAGGTGCCCAAAATGTGGTGCTCCCGTCAAGATTTCCAGAGGCATTGAAGTAGGACATATTTTTAAATTGGGCACAAAGTACAGCAAGGCATTAAATTGTGTTTACCTGGATGAAAATGGGCAGGAACAGGTAATGGTAATGGGTAGTTATGGTATAGGTGTAGGCAGAACGATGGCTGCAATTATCGAACAGAACTATGATGAAGATGGAATTATATGGCCTATATCAATTGCACCCTATCATGCTATAGTGATTCCTGTAAACCAGTCTAACAAGGTGCAGGTTGATATTGCAGAGAGAATTTACGCACAGTTAATCTCTGAAGGTGTAGAAGTACTTATTGATGACAGGGATGAAAGGCCTGGCGTAAAGTTTAAAGACGCAGATCTAATCGGCATACCGATAAGGATAACTGTTGGAAGAAGGGCAGGAGAAGGGATAGTAGAATATAAGATGAGGAAATCAAAAGATGTCAGGGAAATAAAGATTGAACATATAGTAGACGAGGTAAAAAAAGATATAGTAAAATAAAAAAGAGGTAGGAAAATAAAAAGCGCTTTAGGGCGCTTTTTCTATTTTTACTTTTATTTAATATTATTTAAATTAATTTCATTAATTTCAACGTTTATGTAAATAATTCAAGCAAATTTGTCAATACTATAGTTATGAATAATTTTACAAGATTAAACAGTCATGTTGGAGGGATTGTATGAGAAAAAGAATAGTTGTGCTAATTGTATTAACTCTAATAGTTTCATCGGTGTTTTGCTTTGTGCCACGTAATATGTCCAGTGTTAAAGCAGAACCTGCAATTCAAGTATTGGGGTACTTGGACGCGAAGGTTACTGCATCTTCCCTAAATGTAAGACAAGGACCTTCACTAAATCATAAAGTAATATGTATATTAAAGAAAGGTCAAAGTGTTAAAGTTTTTGCTAAAATGGGAGACTGGTATGCTCTATATGAGCCTTCAACAGGGTGTGTAGGTATGGCTTATGGTAAATACTTGGATATTGCATGGCCAACACCTGCTCCCCAACCTGAGCCTGAACCTAAACCAACACCTACGCCTACTCCCACACCAACGCCTGAACCAACCCCTACCCCTACGCCGACACCTGAACCTACACCTGAGCCTGGGCCACCTGAAGATATATCCAAAGATGAACAGACACTCCTTGATCTTGTTAATAAGGCCAGGTCTGATGCCGGTGTAGGTCCATTAAAGTTTGATGCTGAACTTATGAAAGTAGCAAGGCTTAAGGCAAAAGACATGGTGGAAAAGGGCTATTTTGGCCATGAGTCCCCCACATATGGTTCGCCTTTTGATATGATGAAACAATTTGGGATAAGTTTTAGGACTGCAGGAGAAAACATTGCAGGGAACAGGACAGTGGAAGGTGCTTTTAAGGCCTGGATGAATTCAGAGGGGCATAGAAAGAATATTTTAAACAGTAAATTTAATTACACAGGTATAGGAATAGTTGAAAGCCCGACTTATGGGAAAATAATAGTACAGCAGTTTATTGGAAGGTGATCGTAGATTAGGCATAGACATAAGCTATATTATTTATCTTTTAAGAGGTTTTAAGAGGTGAGGGGCGGAAAGTCAACTTCTCACTTCCAACCTCTCACCTCCCACTGTGGCTCAACTTCAAAACTTTTACCTTTTAAATATTGCAAAAAATGATTGTCCTTTTTTAAGTCGAATATAACTTTATATGCCCAAAGAGCTTGCTTTTTCAGTTTCATGGCACGGTTATAACTGTTTATACCGTATTTTCCATCTCCCAATATGGGGTGGCCTATATATGCCAGATGAGCCCTTATTTGATGGGTCCGTCCTGTCACAAGTTCGATTTCAAGTTTGCTTATATCATCTTTATATGAAAGCACCTTGTATTTTGTAATAATCTCAAGGGAACCGGGCTTTTTTTCATTACTGATAAATACACGGCTTTTGCTTTCATCCTTTTCAAGAAAAGCCCGCAGTTCTCCTTTTTCTTTATCCATTTTTCCTTTCACGAGGCATTGATAGTACTTTTTTATTTCATTGGCTTTAATTTTGTCTAATATAATTTTTAAACTGGAGGGATTTTTAGCTATAATTACAAGGCCTCCCGTATTTCTGTCAAGCCTGTGGCATAGAGAGGGAGAAAAAGACGAAGAATCAAGGGGATTATACTCACCTTTTTGTTGGAGATAGTATTTTACAGAATCGATAAGAGTATTTTCCTTTTGGTTACGGTCGGGGTGCACAGGTATTCCTTGCTCTTTATTTACAATTATTATGTTATTATCTTCATAGACAACAGTAAAACTATAAGTTAAAGAAAGACCGGAATTTGCTTTGCCGTTGTCTAAAGGAATCCCTTTAAGAATATTATCCGGTATATATATTTCCAGTAAGTCACCCGGTAAAAGTATATGGTCTCCCTTTACTCTTTTACCATTCACCTTAATATCTTTTTTTCTTATAGCTTTATAAATAGCACTTACGGGCATGTCCTTGAAATTTTGTCTTAAAAATGTTATAAGCTTTTTGTTTCCTTGGCCCTTTTCAACTATAATTTTCTTCAAAGTCCAACCCTCTCTTCTTAATCTACATATTAATTATATTAATTATAATGTATATTAAATCTCTATTCAAATTGGATATATTACATAGAAACTGCATAGGCTTCTTTTTTTTGGATATGATATTAAGGGAGGGAGTATTCTTATGGTAAAGTCTAATAAAAATCGAAAAGAGGAAAAGAAGGGACCAAAATTAGCACCTGGTTTAACCGACCAAATACTTGAGGAGAATGCTTCTCCTGAAGACGTTAAAAAAGGCAACTATACGAAGGTAACAAGAGTTTTCCTCGATGAGAATGATCCGGTTTGAAAGGAGGCTTAGGAAAAGTGGGAGATAAAAAGAATAAGAATAAGAAGGGCAAAAATAAAATTAAACAATCATTCTATAACGACCAAATAGGTGAAAATGCCCATGATGAATTTGAAAAAAACTATGACAATAAGTAAACTTTAGCTTAAACTTTTGACAGAATCATACTTGCAAAAAACCACATTCAAGGCAAAACTAATATAAGCCGGGTGTGGTTTTTATTTTTTTGGACTATATTTCTTCACTTTTAAAAAATGCGCCCCCGAAGATTTGTAAATAATTGTAGACGGCATTAAGTTAATGTATAATAGGTATAGTCAAAAAATTTATTAAATAGGGGAGAAAAGTATATTATGAAAAAAGCTGTAATGTATGGTGCAGGGAATATAGGAAGGGGTTTTATCGGACAACTTTTTAGCGAGTCGGGATATGAGGTTGTATTTATCGATGTTAATCCCATAATTATAGAAAGGATTAATATTGACAAGTCTTATCCAATAAGAATTGTTGATGACGAAAAATCAAATGAGATTATTATAAGAAATGTCCGTGCTGTAAACGGTATGGATTTAGACGCTGTCGCATCTGAAATTGCCAATGCGGATATTATGGCTACTGCGGTGGGTGTGAATGTACTGCCTAAAATTGCAAAGCCTATTGCCCTTGGATTGAAAAAAAGATGGCGAATTGGCAATACCAGGCCATTGAATATTATAATATGTGAAAATCTTCTGGACGCAAACCGATACCTTGAAAAATTATTGAAACAAGAATTGGAAGAAGATGAGAAAAAACTGTTTGATAAAAAGATTGGGCTTGTTGAGGCATCTATAGGAAGAATGGTGCCTATAATGACTGAGGAAATGCAAGAAGGTAACCCTTTGAGGGTTTATGTGGAAAAATACTGTGAATTACCGGTAGACAAAGACGCTTTCAAAGGCGAAATACCCAGAATAAATAATATGGTCCCATTTTCTCCTTTTGATTTATATATTCAGCGCAAACTATTCATGCATAACATGGGGCATGCAACAGCGGCATACCTTGGGTTCATGAATAATTATAAATACATATGGGAAACGTGTAGTGATTCCTCCATTAAACTGATAACATTCAAGGCTTTGCTGGAATCTTCAATGGCGCTGTCATTAGAACATAATTATTCCCTGCAGAAACTTATTGTACATGCTGATGATTTAATCTACAGGTTTGGAAACAGGTTATTGGGAGATACCGTGGCAAGAGTTGGAAGAGACCCTGTTAGGAAACTCTCGGAAAATGACAGGTTGGTTGGAGCTGCCAGGCTTTGTATAAGAAACGGAATAAACCCGGTATACATCTCTATAGGTATAGCTGCAGGATATGCATTTTCCCTTGAAGATGACCCGGCCGCTCAAAAAATAAGCAAAACAATAAAGGATTATGGCATTAATGAGGCTCTAAAGCAATACAGTAATATAGATGGTGAATGCCCGGTTTTCAAGTTGGTGATTGAATTCTATGAAATGTTAAAAGCTGGAGAACAATTGTTCCGCATAGAAAGAGAAGCAGAAAAAAGAAAGGTAAGCCAGTGAAAGAGATACGCTAATGAGAGATTTTATAATAACACTTGAATTAAAGAATGCTGGTTGGTAAAATATATTTGCAGTTTAACCTGTGCATAAAAATATATGTGCAAAAAATATAGAGGGAAGAAATAGAGGAAGGATTTTATGGAAACTATAGGTAACGCTATTGGAGTTATATTAAAAAGGCCGTTTATTATAATTTATTGGGGAATTTTAATGTTAATATGGACATTGGCAGGTTATATCCTACCGGTATTTAAGACATTATATGAACTTAGTGCAATCAGCGGCAGCAATTCCCTTGAAAGTATTATGTCTTTCATACAAGTATTATATAGTTATTTATCAGATACTAAGATTGTAATTGTTGTCATTATTATTTTGCTTGTAATTTTGGCAGCTGTATCTATAATAGCCGGTGCTTTATTGTCAGGTTACTTCTATATATTGAATAACACTGTTAATAAAAAGCAAAAGTTAAAGGGAGAGTTTTCAACGGGTATAAGAGAATATTTTGGCCCTACATGGGTGGTTACCTTTATTGTACTCCTCGCAGGGTTGTTACTTACAATATTTATGGCAGTATCATCAGTACCTGCATTAGTAATTACAAGGGCTTCTATTGAAAAAGGCAGAGAAATGTTGCCTGCAGTATTATTTGTAGATGTTTTAACCGGTGTGGTACTATTTTTTGGAATAATGTTTTTCAGGATTTATGTTTTTTTCTGGTATCCTGCTTTAATAAACAATGGCAAAAAGACTTTCTTGAAAGCAAAAAGGTTTGCAGATAGAAATTTCTGGAGAATCCTAAGCGCTATATTTATCTTCGATGTAGTATTTATTGGTTTTCAAATAATATTTATCAAGTTCGATGACAATATATGGTTATTGTTATTCAAATGGTTATTTTTAACTGCATTTTATGCTTTATTTACAACATATATTTTTACTGCATATAAAAAATATTCTGAAGAGGATATGGAAAAAAATCATAACAATTATTAAGTTAATAAAATATATATCAATACAACCAACAAAATATCATCCCTAATTTCTTCATTTAGAAGGAGGAATATTAATCCTAAAATAACTATTTCTTCAAATTGAATTTTCCTGGAGAAAATATTTAAAAAGGGAAATGCGCTGTTTTCCCTGCTTTTATTAATTACCTCCGGCCCAGTTTGCGAAGAAGACCCTGGGCCGGGGATATGCTCTAATTCATTAGGCAGGGGGATTTCCTCGGCTTTTTTTTTGTCATCCTTTAGCTTTTCCTCCTGGATGTCAGAGCTTGATCGTTTAGTGACATGTCTCGGACCAGGATACATATATTTTCTATGTATTAGAGGATACCTCCTATATAGCACCCGGACTCCCCCTTAAAAGTTATTGTTCTCCGTATTTCCTATAGTTTCAAATAGCCTTGTTATTTGGAGCAACGTAATGCAATTATTTATTTTTTTCTGCCTGTTATTATTAAGAAACGGTTTTAATGCCATCAGCAAGTTTATTCTTGGATCACTTTTAGAATTTAACTTTCTCATAATGTTTTTTACTGTCCTTATCATTTCCAGGTTTTCTGCCAGTTCATCTTTATTTTCCATTTTTATCGACTGATCATCGGTTTGACTGCTTTTTTTTTGTAGGTCAGGGCTATCATTTTTCTCTATTGCTCCAGCAAATAGAGAAATGAGGTCCTTCAAGTTTTCGGGAAGAGTATCTTGATTTAACATATCCGCTATTTGTTTAATTGTTGAGCCAAGGTCATCATTCACTACTAATTTCCCCTCCTAAAGGGTAAAAACTATCTTAATTAAAATATATTCAAATATTATTTAATAATGTCTTCAATTTCTTTATAATTTCATCTCCATGTTCACCGACAAGTTCTTTAAGCTTCTGAAGGTCTTCATCGGTAACTTTACTCTTTATTTCTTCAATATTAATATTTAGTTCCTTTAATTTTGATTGGTCAAACTCATTTACCTTTTCAATTAATTCATTTTTATCTATTTTTTTTATCTTTTTTGCCAAATCTTCAGTCTTACCCTTTTTTAACATATCTAAAGCAGCATTTAACTTGGCCTGCAAAACTTTATCGTCCATTTTACCTAATATATCGGCTAATTTTTTATTTAACCCATTACTCATTCCTTTTAACCTCCATAAAATATGTAATATTTTTTATTTTGTATAACTTCCGGTAAGCAGTATAAAGAAAAGGACTCCAAAAAAAAGCACATAGCTTATGTCGAATTCCTTACGGTAATCAACACTAGACTCTTGCCTCTCCGGAAAGAGCAAGAAGAAAAACAATATGGGTAAAAGCAGCTCATCACTCCCTTCGTTAAAAAATCGGCCAAGCTTTTGAAAAACATTCTGTATTGAACCCATTTAACACCACCCATTTTTATTTACCATATTATTTTATGACTGTAGTCAGTAAAATGTTACACTTAACGATATCTGCAATGAATTACAAAAGTTATGGTTTTGGCTGAAAGCATGCTAAAGCAGTATTAATAATAGAATAATATAAGAAATATTAATATAAAAAATAACAGATTAGGGTCACGTTTACTATTATAATAATTTAAACCAAAATTACAACAGCAACCTGGGAATTTCTTGCTTAGAAATCCTATAGGCCTGCTATCGTAGAAAAGCAGCAAGTATATAAGTATAAAATATAAAAGTTCAGAGTTATTTTTACCATTATAATGGCATACCTCGCATATTTGGCATACCTCACATATTTGATTGCGGGCACTCATTTTACTCCCTCCAATCTTATATATTTACATAGTATTCAATGTTTTAGCAAAATGTGAAACTATTTGTCTGCATTTTCGGCAGTCAAATTTCATGAATATTTGATACCCTGTGCGGGTATATATCAATAATAGTTTTTTATAAAAGGGTGGTAGTGTGTATGAACGGTTATTTATATGCAATTGGTTTTTTGGAGGGAATACTGACCTTTATATCACCCTGCATTTTACCTCTCTTACCTGTATATTTTTTTTATCTGGCAGGAATTTCATCGGAAACAGATAGAGAAAGGGACAGCAGCGAAAATGATAGTATAATGAATAAGAGATTTTATGTGAAATACAGGTTGGTTTTAAATGCCACAGGGTTTGTTTTGGGTTTTTCCGGAGTATTTATAACATTGGGAGCAGTAGCAACATCATTAGGTCATTTTTTAAGAGATAATTTAGACTTATTCCGCAAAATAAGTGGGATAATAATTGTTGTCTTCGGCTTTAATTTCATGGGTGTCTTCAATCTGGGTTTCTTGAACAAAGAAATGAGGTTTGACTTTAAAGCTAAAGAACTGAAGTTTATTGGTTCAATATTGTTTGGTATGGTCTTTGGCTTTGGATGGACCCCCTGTGTAGGAGCTTTTTTAGGGTCTGTGCTTATTATGGCTGGGAACTCTGAAACTTTAAAGGATGGTATTTTTCTGCTTTTTATTTATTCATTAGGGTTAAGTATACCTTTCATGCTTTCTTCAATTTTGTTTAGTAAAATAAAAGGAACATTTATATGGCTTAAGAAAAACAGCAAAGTTATAAGCATAATATCGGGAATTGTTTTAATAGTTACAGGCGTTCTTGTATATGCTGATGTTTTGAAGTATTTATAAAATGTGAAACTATGCAAATTTTAGATTGATTCCGAAAATATCGGATTGAATCGTTAATCACTGATAATATAATTTTAAGGAGGATTTTTATGGACAGGTCTGATAAAAATAAAGCTTATGGGAAAAAATTAAAAAACACTATATATTGGGTAATTTTATTTGTATTAGTTGTATTACTGTCGTATAATTTATATAATTTATATAATAGGTATGCAGGTAGTACATCGTTGAAACTGATGCCGGGTCAAATAACAGACAAAGGCGGGTCTTCTATTGGAGAAAATAGCCATAGAGAAGAGGATAACAGCTCAAATAGTAATGATAATTATAATGTGGGGGAGAACGATAAGCGGAATAATGAAGGGAACAATGGTGAGAACAGAGATGAGAGCAATGTGGATAAAGAGGAAAAAATAGCTGCTCCGGATTTTGAGCTCGAAGATTTGGAAGGAAACAAGGTAAAACTCTCTGAATATAAAGGGAAGATTGTTATACTGAATTTTTGGGCCTTGTGGTGTCCATATTGCATAAAGGAAATGCCGGACCTTGATAGGGTGAATAAAAAACTTCTTGAGGGTGATGATGCTGTAATATTGACTGTAAATTTACAGGATAGTATTGATAAAGTAAAGGATTATATCCGGGAAAATGGATTTTCCATCCCCGTGCTTATGGACACTGACGGAAATGTAGGTAATATGTATAATGTAACAGGAATACCAATAACTTATATAATTGATAAAGAAGGAGCCTTTTATGGGTATATACCGGGAGCTACTAATGAAAAGGCGCTTTTGGAGATTATTGAAAAAATAAACTAAGGTAGGGAAAGGAGTTGTTATTATTGTATGTATGATGTCATAATAATCGGTAAAGGACCTGCCGGATTATCTGCGTCCCTTTATACAACCAGGGCTAATTTAAAAACATTGGTAATTGGAAAAAATGACAGTGCTTTAAAAAAAGCTGCTAAAATTGAGAATTACTTTGGGTTTTCAAAACCTGTAAGTGGTGAATACCTGCTGGAAGAAGGTGAAAAGCAGGCATTAAGACTGGGGACTTTTATCATAGAAGATGAAGCAGTATCTATTGAAAAGAAGAATGACATGTTTAGGGTTACCACTTCCGGAGGACTTTATGAAGGAATAGCCGTACTGATTGCTACAGGCCAGCCGCAAAAACAAATCAAAATAAAGAATATAGAAAAATTTGAGGGGAATGGAATCAGTTATTGCACAACGTGTGACGGATTCTTTTATAACAACCTTAAGGTAGGGGTACTTGGTAATAAAGACTATGCTATTCATGAAGCAACAGAGCTTGAGGCATATACTGAAGATATAACAATATATACAAATGGTAAAGAACTTGATTTAACGGAAAAATTTAGTAAAGAAGCTTCTAAATATAAAATTAACCAAAAGGTTATAACAGAAGTAGATGGAGAGGATTTTCTCCGGAGGATATACTTTGACGATGGTACAAGTGAAGAAATTGATGGCCTTTTTATTGCCGAGAAAAGTGCTTCAAGTATTGATTTTGCACGAAAGCTCGGAGTTATTACCAGGGAGAACTCAATTGTTGTTGATGAATATCAGAAGACAAATCTTGAAGGACTATTTGCAGCAGGAGATTGTACCGGAGGTTTGAAACAGGTTTCAACGGCAGTGGGGCAGGGCGCCCTGGCAGGCAAAACGATAATTGAGTATGTTAGAAAATTTAAAAAATAATGGGTATTGTCTAACAGCAAAAAACAACGTAATATAGTAATATATTAAAGGTGATCGGGTGGCGGAAGGTAAAATAAAAAAAAATACAAAACAAAAAGTAAGTGACAGTATTAGGAATAGGAATATTGGTTTTAAATACATTGCCGTATCTTTTTTTATATTATTCTCAGTATCGGGCTTTTTACTTATATTGTACAGCACATCAAAGTACGGGCCTGCAAGTACTCATGATTCGGTAGCTTATATGTATGCTGCAGAGTCTTTGTTAAAAGGAAAGGGGTTAGTATATTTTGGATATGACACTCCCTATGTTCAGTGGCCGCCCCTGTACCCGGTTCTGCTTTCAGGTATAAGTCTTTTGGGTCATAACCTGCTTATTGCTGCAGGATATTTAAACGGATTTATATTCGCATTAATCATATTTTTTTCCGGATATTGGTTGCTAAAAGGTACGGGAAATTGTATTATATCAATTACCGGGTCGATTGCCGTATTAGCTTCAATTCCTTTAACTTATGTTTCAAAGTTTATATGGTCGGAACCTTTATTTATTCTGCTGCTATTATTATTTATGATAAGCCTTGACAATTATATTTATAAATCATCATTAAGGTTTCTGATAGAAGGAGCATTATTTGCTGCCTTGGCATGTTTGACGAGATATATCGGAATAACAATTATTATCACGGGTTGTATTCTTTTACTGATTCAGCAAAAAAAATTTATTAACAGGTTTGTTGAAACTGTGATATTTGGGTTTATCTCTTCAACTCCTGCTGTCTTGTGGATAACAAGAAACTATTTATTGTTTAATACATTAACGGGAGGACGTCCTCCTGCTCAAAATACTTTTGATGAAAATATTACTATTACTTTCAAAACATTAGCTTCGTGGTTTGCGCCCGATTACTCTGAGTCCATATTTTATGTAATGTTGGCATTGCTTGTATCTATATCGGTAATTACAATAATTAAAAATTTTTATGAAAGTGTAGGACAGGCCGGGCAGAATAAAAACAGGGTTTACAGGATTATTATACCTCTTGTCTTTTCTTTTGTTTATGTTGGTTATCTAATTATTTCAGCTTCAGCGGTAGCTTTTGATAGTATAAACAGCAGGTTGCTTGTGCCTGTTTATGTTCCCTTGATAATGACGATATTTTTTACATTGAATGATATTATAGCTTTACAAAATGGGAAAATAAGAAATATAGTAATAAAATGTTTATTTATTGTTTTTTATTCAATATGGCTATTATACCCTATTTCTGAAATTACCGTTAGTACCCGGTATTCCCATGAGAAAGGGGCGGGGATTCTTGCATCAGAGTGGTGGATAAATTCCGGACTTATGGACTATATAAGGAAACTCCCCGGTGAAAACAGAGTTTATAGTAATTTTCCTGATGCAGTTTACATTCATACCGGGAAGAAAGCCGGTTATACACCAAAAAAAGAGGGTTTGGCTCCATATGGACTTGATAAATTCAAAAAATCTGTTGAAAATTCAGACTGCATATATATTGCCTGGTTTAACATGGATACGATAAATAACATTTATTGTATAGATGAGTTAAAAGATTACTTTACGATACAAGTAGTAGAAAAATTTCCTGACGGAGTGATTTACAAAATAACAGGATTGCGGGGTTTTTATAATGAATAGGAGAAAGATTAACTTTGAAGTAAAAAAGTATAAACCTATCGAAATTTTTATTTCTATGCGTCCAAAACAGTGGATAAAAAACGGTTTTGTTTTTGCCGGACTGATTTTTTCGAAATCATTTTTTGATATGGAAGCTATTTTAAAAACAGTTTATGCATTTATTTTATTCTCTATAGTATCAGGAACAGCATATGTTGTAAATGATGTTGTTGACAGGAATAGGGATGCAGTACACCCATTAAAGTGTAAAAGGCCCATTACATCAGGAAGATTAAAACCTGTTGAAGCTCTTTTACCCCTATCGGTTTTTCTTGTAGTTGCCATTTATATATCATATAGATTGAATATGAAGTTTTTTTTAATACTTACGGCTTATTTCTTGCTTGTATTGGCTTACTCTATTGTGCTAAAGAATGTTGCTATTATCGATGTGATAATAATAGCATTAGGATTTGTTTTACGAACCCTAGGAGGAACTGCAATTATAAATGTAATAATATCTCCATGGCTGATTATGTGTACAACTTTTCTTGCTTTATTTTTAGCATTAAATAAAAGAAAAAATGAACTTGTCCTATTATCGGAAAATGCTGCAAATCATCGGGAAAACTTAGGGCAGTATACTTCGGAATTAATTGACCAAATGCTTCCGGTGGTAACTTCAGCAACCATAATGTCATATTCTCTCTACACATTTAGCTCAGGTAAGTCTCATTATATGATGTTTACAATACCCTTTGTGATATATGGGGTTTTTCGGTACCAATACCTGGTTTCTACAGGGGTGAAAGGAGGAAGTCCCGAAACTGTTTTTTTAAAAGATAAACCGTTATTATTAAATGTTATATTATGGATTGTCTCCTGTGTCATTATAGTGACGCTTTTTTATTAACTAACAAATAATGGATTATTGATTTATTCATATATGTATGTTACTATTTTATCTATGGATAATAAAATAGTAGAGATATTAGACTTTTTTAAAAATGGAGGAAAAAAGTTTTGTTGGGAAATACGCCTATTTTTGATGAAAATACTATATTTCGAAGTTTACGTAAGGATAACATGACTTTTTTGGAAGTTTATAATGAAATATTAAAGTTTATCAGTTCTGATACCGGGAGTTCCTATAAAATATCTATAGGTACAGACTCCCAGGTAGGGTCTGGAACTGTTTTTGTTTCTTGTATCCTTGTCCACAGGGTTGGCAAGGGAGCAATAGGTTTCCTCCATAAAAGTGAAATACCAAGGCAGGTAAAAAATTTAAGAGAAAAAATATACCTGGAAACATGTGCCAGCCTTCAATTGGCTTACCTGTTCGATGACGAAAAGATTGGTAATATTATAAAAACTGTTAAATCAGGAGGTAACCTGAGAGGGGTTACTTTTGAATTTCACATAGATGTAGGAACAAAAGGCCCTACCAAAACCCTTATTAACGAGATGGTCGGAATGGTAAAAGGCCTTAGTTTTGTTCCTAAAATAAAACCGGACAGCTATTGTGCAAGTTGTTTTGCAGACCGGTATACAAAAGCTATTTAATTTCCGTTAATAAATGCATGTCGTTCTTTTATAATAGAGAAAGCAAGTGGCTCAAATTCTTCACCGCACTTGCAACGGATTTTATATTTTGTACCCATAACGGAGGGTATAACAATGATTGAAATATCACTTTCCTTCTTTGACCCGTCATTCCCAAATTGTTCTAAAGCCATACTTACAAGGCCATTTTCAATTATTTCCTTGTTAGTATATCCTTTAATAACTTCTTTTGCTGTGCTGTGTTCCATGTAAGGACAATTATGGTATCTCATCCAGTCCAGTAATGCCTCTATTTCGCTCTGACGGATGGAAAACACCATAGGATAAATTCTTGAAGGTTTAACTTCATTGGTTTTGTTTGTTGACCCCAAAAACCACTTTATAAACATATTATACCCCAGCCTTCCATTTATATATCGTCAAACTTACTGTAAATTTGACTTAACAAATTGTAAATCATAGTTTACAAAATTAATAATAACATGTTATTATTAAAATGTCAACCATATTTTACAAATATTTCATTAAAATTAAAAGCGAAAAATAAAATACTTTTAAAATATTTGTCAATTTGATATAATATGGAACTGGAGGAGACGAGATGAGCAGACTTGGGGATTTAGTTAAAGCCAAAAGAGAGAGTATGAAGCTGTCTTTAAGAGAATTTGCAGATATGTGTAATGTGAGTCATTCATATATTAAAAACCTTGAAGATGGAGACCCCAGGACAGGGAAAGATATAACACCTACTCTCGAGTATCTGGAAAGGATTGCCCCTGTTTTAGGTATGTCTTTGGAAGATTTACTAAAAGAAACAGGCTATATACAGGATACGGACAATAGCTTCTACCCCCTCAATCTTAAGTTGATAAGAGGAGATAAATCGTATGACGGTATCTGCAAGGAAATAGAAGATAAAACCGGTGTAAAAATTGAGCCGTCTGTTTATGAGGCTGTTGAGAAAGGGTTGAACAAACAACCGTCTCCATTATTTATTGATGTGCTTGCAAAATTTGCCGGTGTTGACAGGCTTTTTTTCTACCGGAAAAATACCTTAAGTTCTCTGGAGTACGCAAAGAAAATGTTCCCGTATCAGTATGTCCAGCCTAAAAACGAGGCTTTTTCCAATATACCGGAAGACATACTGGAATTTATATCTAACCCGCTAAACTTAGAATACCTAAAGCTGGCAAAAGAGCTGGCAGATAAAAAAATAAAAGTAAAGTTAGTAAGAGATATTATGTTTGAAGATTGAAATAACATCAGGCAGATATAAAGCATATAGATCTTTTAAGGTACACACACACAAAAGAAAACACAGCTTTTCAGCCGTGTTTTAAATAAGAGACAGCCAGACTCTATTATGTATTTTCATTGTCTATTTATCGAGGCACTTTGGCTGCTTCGGCTGGTATAAGAGCCATGTGCAAGCTGAAGATGCAGATATTACTGCAAACAGGGTTACCAGCGCTCCTAATACTTTGAAAACCTTTGACTTTAACATCGTTATTTCCCCCTTTCCCTTAGTGTTTCGTCAATAAGCTCAATAACGTGATCTGTATATCCTTCTTTTAGCAAACTTTTAATTCTTTCAAGCTCAAAATCATGTATTTTCCGGCTTATTAAAGAGCGGTTCTTTAACTTAAACCATTTGTAAACCATCCATGTAGTAAATATCACAATAATACAAATATTAACTATTAGTGTGGTTATTGTCTTAAAATCGCGCTCAATATTTTTAAGGCCCGTTTCAACAGAAATCATGCTGCTTATGATTAACAGTCCGAAAAGTATTGTTTGTATCAAATCTTCTGTTGAAAGCTTCAAGGCATAGAAGTTTATGTTTCTTACCCTGCTTAAAATAATAATTCCCAACAACTGAAAAACTCTTACAGGCAATGAAACCAGGATTCTTAGAAAGTCGTTACTGTACGTTATTTCCAGGGAAATACCTAATATTTTAAGAATAGAGGATACAGCTATTGATTCTCCTATAACAAGTATTACTAAAGATAATAATACACCCATAATTATTGGAAATAATTTATACCTGAAAATAGCATATATTATTAATGGATAAATAAATGTAGCCAATATTACATTATATATAAGCAGAGGAACAAATGACCTAAATGTAACAGAAACTATGGTAATAAGAGCAGACGATAAAAGTATTTTATAAATATTCTTCATATCTTTAAAATTGAGAGCATCTTTATATCCTGCTGTTGTAAGTGTTGTTAAAACAATAAACAGCATTTCAGGAAAACCTACGAAAATTATAGACCGTATAGTCATACTGTCCATGTATATCTTTTTACCCCCTATTTATATGTGTATATAAAATTACTACATATTTTCATTTTCCCAAAATTCAAAAATACAAAATTCCGACAAGCAACAAAGTGTTGCCTCCCGTATAAAGAGTAAAACTGTTTCTCCTCGGAAACAGTTCTCAAATAATTACAATACTCATTAAAAAGTGTAATTTTAAGTTTAAATTTACTTCTTTTTATAATAATACCATAATTTTTGGAAAATGTAAATAATTTTTTAAAAAAAATTCACATACCCATTAAATAAAAAAACATAACCTTTTAATTTAAAGATTAGCATAAAAAATATCAAAAATAGCCTACTAGAAGCCTATATGATGCCGGTTGTAAATTTCCTGCTTGGGTGATAATGAGGAGACAGAGACATAAAGACTTTCTTGTTTGTATTTGTTACTATATAGAAACACTGCTGTACCTTATGTTAAACCATTAAGGAAACAAGCCAAATACAAGTATAAAGCTACCTTGAACCTCCTTTCTAAATGGTGCATAAACGTAACATAAATTAAGTATAACATATATATGGCAAGAATGCAACATTATTTTTAAAAAA
>JABUEW010000077.1 GCA_013314855.1 Bacillota bacterium
TAATTCACCACTTTCCATTTACTGTATACGAAAAATGAGGTATAATATATAATAATATATAATAAATCTTAACATGATTAGAGAAAAGGGAATTGGCAGTTGGCTTGAATACCAGGAACAAAGATGGAAGTGCCCAAATTGCGGAGAGATATACACCTGGTATGACAGGGAATGTTTTAACTGTGGTAATTCTTTAGTCAGTTGCGAAGATGAAAAAATAAGGGACAGCTTTTTCCCGAGAAAGAGGAAAAAGATATAGAAAGACATGGTAATCAGTAAAAGCAGTAATAGTGCCTTTTCCTTCTCTTAAAGGGGGAATTAATGCAATGTATTCAATACGCGAGTTATTGGACAAACTATATTTTGAAAATAATTTAAACAGGGATGAGCTTGCCTGGCTTATTGATAATATTGATAAGGAGCATAAGGAAATATTATTTGATTATGCCGTCAAAACACGAATACGTTATTATGGCAACAAGGTTTATATGCGGGGTTTGATTGAATTTTCCAATATCTGCAGGCAAAACTGCCTTTACTGCGGATTGCGGGCTTCCAACAAAAAGGTGGAACGGTACAGGCTGACAAAGGAAGAAATTCTCAATTGCTGTATTGAGGGTTACAGGTTAGGCTACAGGACCTTTGTATTGCAGAGCGGAGAAGATCCGTGGTATACAAAAGAACGGCTTGTTGACATAATTCAATCCATTAAAACGTTATTTCCTGATGTTGCCGTTACTCTTTCCATTGGGGAGAGGAGTTATGATGAATATAAATGTATGTTTGAAGCCGGTGCCGACCGCTTCCTGTTAAGGCATGAAACTGCGTCGAGGCATTTATATGATAAGCTGCATCCGGGAATGGATTTTGATAACCGAAGAAACTGTCTTAAAGCATTAAAAGAAATAGGCTACCAGGTTGGGGCCGGGTTTATGGTTGGGCTTCCTGGTCAAACTGCCCGGGACCTGGTAGAAGATTTGTGTTATCTTAAGGAGCTCAATCCGGATATGATAGGCATAGGCCCGTTTATTCCTCATAGCGAAACCCCTCTGAAAAATGAGAAAGGCGGAACGGTGGAGGAGACTCTGGTGATGCTGGCAATTACCCGGCTGCTTGTACCCGAGTGCCTGATGCCCGCTACAACAGCGATGGGGACTTTGCACAAGAGGGGAAGGGAACTGGCTCTGAGTGCAGGAGCCAATGTGGTTATGCCCAATTTGTCTCCTGTGGCTGTAAGAGCTAAATATGAGATATATGAAGGCAAGATATGCACCGGAGATGACGCGGTCCACTGCAGGCAGTGCATTGAACAAAGAATACGTTCCGTCGGGTATGAAGTTGATATGGGGAGGGGGGACAGCTACAGGACTGCCGGGTTGGCTGCTAATCAGGAAAAGAATAGGGTCAGTGCATGTCAATCATCATGTTAATCATCATGTTAATCATATAGTTTTTTTGGAAATGTGATATATAATTTTCCGGGAAAGTGGTATATAATACTCCAATGGTTTTAAAACAAAAGGGAAAATATGATATGTTGTGCATCTAAAGGCTCCTGTAGAGATGAATCCTGTGATTACGGCGATAAGGCGATAAAATAAATAATATTCAGACATAAATTGGGTGATTACAAATGACAAAAATTAGACCGTAAAGCTATAAATTATAAGTTATGAGTGAGCGCATTTTCTTCATAAAAAGAAAATGCGGCCGTTATGAGGTTATGAGTTATGAGTTATTTATGGATATTTACTAATTAAAAAAATTTTTAAAAAATGCTACTTGACAAGAGGGTATAAATTAATGTAACATATATCATGCGGTTGTTGATAAACAGTCAGGCAAGGGTTAGCTTTATGATTTAAGTTAATGTAATTTACGGCCCGGTAGTTCAGTTGGTTAGAATGCCAGCCTGTCACGCTGGAGGTCGAGGGTTCGAGCCCCTTCCGGGTCGCCATAATGAAGCTACTAATATGAAATGAAGCCACTAATATGAGTGGGTGAATGGACAACAATAGATGAAAGACGGTTTTAGTTAGTGGCAGAAATGCCCAGATAGCTCAGTTGGTAGAGCAGTGGACTGAAAATCCTCGTGTGGCTGGTTCGATTCCGGCTCTGGGCACCAGGATATGCGGGTTTAACTCAGCGGTAGAGTGTCACCTTGCCAAGGTGAAAGTCGCGAGTTCAAATCTCGTAACCCGCTCCAATTAAATAATTAATAAAGTAAGAAACATAAAAAACCTTCATTTTGAGAAGGTTTTTTATGTTTCTTACTTTTTGAATTTAGTTGTTTTTTGTGGCAAACTTATGGTAAACTATTATCAGAATATAAAATAATATAAAATAAAGTATTATAGAATAATAATTATGGTGAAAATAGTTATTGAAAAGTATATTACAGAATGAGGAAATTAAATTTACTATAAATTAAATAATTAAACGGGAATTGCGAGGTTGATTTATGAAAGAAAAAGCTCCAAAACTTGAAGAATGGCGTCAGCTTTACCAGGCTGCCATAGAATTTAAAAATATGAAACCCTGGGAATGGATGTATGATGACGATATATTTGCTATTAAAGACCCTGAGACAGGCGAAATTAGTTATTGTTGTATAATGGGGAATTTAGGAGAACATTTTGGTATAGCCGGATATCTTGGCCCTGAAGGGCTTGATGGGATACTCAGTATGCTTTCAGGAGAATTGGATCCTGAAGATCTAGATGCTATGTATATGCAAAAATGTCTTATGGCATCTTTTGAAAACAGGGATATGCTTTCGGAAGAGGATAGAAAAATTATTAAAGAATTAGGCTTCAAATTTAGGGGCAAGAATGAATGGCCTTTGTTTAGAAATTATACACCCGGACTTTTTCCATGGTTTATTAATGATAAAGAATGTAGGTTTCTTACCCATATTCTTTTACAAGCAATGCATGTCGCGCTTATGTGCAGAGATGAAGGTAAAGAGATATTATACCATGAAGACTCTTTGACTTTTTTAACAAGGATTCCCGAAGAGAGGGATGGAAGGCTTGAGTGGCATGATGAATATATTCCAGCAACTCCTTATACTCCCCAATATGCTTCTTTCTATTTAGAGGATGAGATAAGGCTTAGAAGGTTGCAACTATTAGGACGGAGGAGAGGTTCTGCATGGGAAATCGATACTTTTTATAGCCCCGGACCGGTTAGAGATAATGATCGGCCTTATTACCCCAAAATTTGCCTTATAATAGAACAATCAAGGGGATTGGTCCTTAGTTTTAATATGGTCAAAGATATTAAAAAAGAAGGATTTAAATTTATTAATATGTTTATAGAATTAATTGAGCGTTTGGGACAATTTCCTTCAAGGGTATTTGTCCAACGTGAAGAGACATATTATTTACTGAAGGATATATGCAGCCAATTAGGCATAAATATAGAAATAGTGGATAAATTACATATTTTACAGAATGCAAGATATGAGATGTATAATTATTTTAATGGGTTATTTTGAATGGATCTTTGGAAAACCGAAAATCAAATACCAAAAAACTGAAAAAATACCTACACATGAAATATTAATTTCTATTGATTTAGAAGATCATAAGCAGTATAATTAGTGGTAGAAGACCCTAAAGGGGTCTTCTACTGCATCTCTGTATTAGGAGGGATGCTTTTTTCAAATGTTTATAAAACGGTTGGGATATAAATATTGGCCTATTAATTTCAAGTTTAGTTTTGTATTCACTTCTTATATGACTGTAATGATTATTATTATTACAGTCATATCTTCTACGCTTTGTAAGTATTCAATCAGAAATGAGGTTGAGAAATATGTATCCCAGACTCTAGTACAAGTAAATCGTCATATAGATACTTATATAAATGAAATGATAGATATATCTCAAAAAATCTTAAAACCTCCTTACAGTGAATTCTTTAACGAATTTAGAAAAAATTGGATTTTAAGGAAACAAATACCAACTTTAGAAAGTTCTATACTTTTGAATAAAGCTTTGAAATTTATGGATGGAGACTATGAAGATAACCTATTGGGAGGTATTCTTTATATAGACAGCAATTATGCTTACGTTTGTTCGAATACCGGAGAAGGCAACTTTTGGGTTAATATAGATTATAAAAATGAAGAATGGTATGAAAATGTCCAAAAAATAGTGTATCGTTATTTATCCTAGGTACACGAAAGGAAAAGTTTTTTGAAGTTCAATTTGATGAGGAAAAAGCCCCATACGCATTTACAATGATGCAACCTATAGTAAATGAAGGAAGTTTAAAACTTGATTGTGTATTACAAGTTTCAGGTATACTAAATTCGGTGAGTAAAATATTAAGTGACCTTGATTTCGGACCTCAATCAATGCTTTTTATACTGGGTCAGCAAGGAAAAATAGTTTATACAAAAGACAAGGAACTTTTAGGCAAGCCATGGAATAAAGTGTACGGTATAAATATTGATAAACTTAATACTTCCTCCAATTCATATGTTGTACAAGCCGAAGGAAGACAAATGCTTGTTTGTTATTGTAGTTCGCAGAATAGCGGTTGGACAATTATAAGTATTGTTCCTATGAGTAACCTTACAAAAGGAATACGCGTTTTTGGTGCAATGAAGGAAGGAGATAGTACTACCCAAAAGCAAATAGGTTTATCCAATATATATAAAAGGATAAAGTTATTATATAATGATGGCGATGTATGCGTTGAAAGTACAGAAGGAGTAGGAACAGAAAAAAGAGAGGGACAAATAATAGCCAGAGCGAAACAGTTCATAAATAATCATTTATCGGAGCAAATAGCACTTGCTGATATAAGCCGTGAGGTATTTATTAGCACTTTTTACTTAAGCCATTTATTCAAAGAGAAAACAGGCATGACATTTCTCGAATATCTAACACAGAAAAGAATGGAAATGGCGCAAACTTTACTTTCAAATCCTAGGATTAAAGTATATGAGGTTGCTAATAAAGTTGGCTACTCAAATTGGAAACATTTTAGCCGTACATTTAAAGAATTTACCGGTTATGGTCCTGCGGAATATAAACAAAAAAGGAGAATAACCTAAAATGAAAATAATGAAGTTTAAGGACGAAATTGCAGATATTAAATTTTTTGGTTGCGAAGCTGCAGAACTTTTTACTATGGAAATTAGAAATTCATTAGAAGGAGTACTTAACAGAAATTTTGTGTCTGATCTTGATAATGAAATGGCAGGATTTGTTTCTTCTTCTATTGAAGGTAGACCATGGTGGGGTACAATGTGGAGCAGGGATGCTGGTGTCTTTTTGCGGGAATTAGTTAATTTCGGATACATTGAACGGGCTTGTTTGCTTTCAAATAACCTCATGAAATTGGTAAAAGAGGATTCAAATGGATACTTTATCTTTCCGGAATATTTCAAATTTGGTCAACCGAATAGTGGAACTGAATGGGATGGAACAGCCGCAGTTATTATAGGAATGGCACTTTTGTGGAGGAAGCTTAAGGATTCTAATAATATAAAAAGAAATATTTATAACTTCGTGTGTGGATATAATTCTCCACTTGAATTTGTTATTAAATATATTGAAAACCATCCTCTTATTCCTGGTAGCGGGGAATTCGGAGGAGGTTGTGGAATACCTGGTAAATACTATAATGTAGTACAGAACTATTTGATACGATTAGCTTTAATAGCAGCATCTCGAATGGCAAGTGCAGGGGGTCAACTTTACACAGCTAATAGATTTGAAGTATGTGCCAAAAAAATTGCGGAAAACATGCGTAAATATTTGGTAGATACTGATGGGACATGGCTTTGGTGTGTAAATGCGGATTCTTTGAAACCTGATTATAGGATAATCAACCATCTCCACAACAAAGGTTTTGGAGGGCTAAACGGTGTTATCTCAATGTATGCAGATGTACTTGGATTAGAACCTTTAAGTTCAAGTTATGAGAATATTGATATTAGTGTGAAGACATTTAATAAAATATTTTCGTTTCCTCCCCGAAAGAGTATGTTTGAAAAGTATGGAATTTGGATACAATTTGATGAATGGTTTGGAGGCTATCTGAGCAGCCCTTCATACGGACAAGGATATGCTATTCAGTCAATGCTTCTTATGGATAAAATTGATATGGCTGAAAAAGCTCTTAATTATCTTGCAATAGAAACATATAAACCGCTTGAAGGATATAATGTGGAGAGGGAATCCCCATACTTTTTTTATGAAAGATTTTACATACCGGAAGCGGTTGGTAAAATAAACCTTGATCAAGGGTGTGGGGCGTTAAACCTTGTTAATGTTGCTGAACCGCTCAAAATTGCACGCCTCTTAATTGGAATAGATGATTATTCATCAGAGAATATTGTATTAATTCCTAGGTTGCCAAAGTCATGGAAAGGTTATAGTGCAAAAAACTGGCCTGTATTTATTAAAAATTTACAGATGAGAGCTGACATATATTATGAAAAGAAAGATAAGACTACTACTTACCGTATTGAATTCGACAGAGAAATACCAGATTTAACAATAGTTATAAAACATCCTACAAATATTAGGAAAAAGTATTCATATAAAAATATTAGATATATAAATCTTGAGATATAAAAATAGGAGTTGATACATATGAGAAAAATACATTTAATATGCAACGCACATTTAGATCCTGTATGGCAGTGGGAATGGGAAGAAGGTGCAGCAACTGCATTATCAACATTTCGCATAGCTGCACAACTTTGTGAAGAATATGATGGATTTGTTTTTAACCATAATGAAGCTATTCTTTATAAATGGATAGAAGAATATGAGCGCGAATTATTCAAAAAGATACAAAAACTGGTTTTTGAAGGGAAATGGCATATAATGGGAGGATGGTATTTACAACCTGATTGTAATATGCTTTCTGGAGAGTCGTTTGTAAGACAGATATTAATGGGAAAGAAGTATTTTAAAGAAAAATTTAACGCCGAACCTACGACTGCAGTAAACTTTGATTCTTTTGGCCATACAAGAGGACTTGTGCAGGTTTTGAGAAAATCTGGATATGATTCGTATATTTTTACAAGACCAAATAGAGGAAGAAATTATATTCCTGATGGTGATTTTATCTGGGTCGGATATGATGGTTCAGAAGTAATAGCTCATAGAGAAGAAGGGTATAATACCCTCTTAGGAAATGCCGATAAAAAGATACTAGGATGGATGAAAAATAACGAGGATGCTCAAATAGGACTTATTGCATGGGGAGTTGGAAATCATGGAGGAGGTCCTTCTAGGTTGGACCTTGACAATATTAATAAGCTTGTAAAAGAAATAAAAGAATTTGAAATATTACACTCAACACCTGAACAATATTTCAAAGAACTCAAACAGAGTGGCAAAATCTTGCCCAGATACGAACATGACCTAAACCCGAGCAATCCAGGTTGTTATACTTCACAAATTTTAATTAAACAAAAGTATCGTCAGTTAGAGAATGAATTGTATATGGTTGAAAAAATGTTATCTCACGCTAGAATACATGGATACTTGGAATATCCTAAAGAAGAATTGGATGAGGCATTGAATAGCTTACTAATGTCACAATTCCACGACATCATATGTGGAACTTCCATACAGCCTGTCGAAGAAACTTCGTTAAGACTACTGAACTATGGCTTAGAGATATTATCGAGATTGAAGGCTAGAGCGTTTTTTGCTCTTGCTGCCGGACAGAAAAAGGAAAAAGAAAATGAGATACCTATACTTGTATATAATCCACACCCATATAAGGTAAAAGGAATATTCGAATGTGAATTCATGCTTCCAGACCAAAATTACAACGAAGAATTTACAATGCCTATAGTGTATCAAAATGGTAATATTATACCATCACAACCGGAGAAGGAATTTAGTAACTTAAACCTCGATTGGAGAAAACGTGTTATTTTTGAAGCAGAACTTGAACCATTCCGGATGAATCGATTTGATTGTAAATTAATTGTTCTCCCTAGAAAGCCTGAACCAAAATTAATAGAAAAAAATGGCGAAATTAAATTTAGGACTAAAGAGCTTGAAGTTGTTATCAATTGCAACACAGGGCTTATTGATAGATATTGTGTAAATGGGAAGGATTTTTTAAAGGAAAATTCATTTGCACAACTAATTATTAATGATTCTGATGACCCCTGGGGTATGAAAGTAGATCGCTTTAGAGACGTAATTGGACATTTTAGATTGATGGATGAAAAGGAGGGAACGGAATATTCAGGAGTGAAGGAAGGGAGACTAAAATCTGTACGCGTTATAGAGGATGGAGAAGTAAGGAGCGTAGTAGAAGCTGTATTTAGATATGGGTATTCATTTATATGTCAAACATACAAACTTCCCAAACGTGGGACTGAAATAGAGGTACACATCAGAGTTAATTGGAATGAAAAAAGTAAAATGCTCAAACTTTCGATTCCGACAACAATTGACGATGGGAAGTATCTAGGACAGGTGGCTTTTGGTATTGAAGAACTGCCAAATAACGGTGAAGAGGCAGTTTCGCAAAGATGGACAATGGTTGTCTCAAATAGTCCAAGTTATGCATTTTCCTGTATAAACGATGGTATTTATGGATCCGATTTTAAAGACGGAGAGATTAGGCTCTCTTTGCTGCGTTCTCCTGGATATTGTGCACATCCCATTAAGGACAGACCAATAATGGTCCAAGATAGATTTTTACCCCGTATTGACAACGGAGAGAGGGTATACAGATTTTGGTTCAATGGAGGAGAAACTGAAAACAGATTAAAAGTAATAGATAGAGAAAGTTTGGTACATAATGAGAAACCTTATGCATTATCCTTCTTTCCATCAGGATCGGGGAAGTTATATAATTCACCAATAATACTGGATAATGAGTCGTCAATACTAATGACAGCATTCAAAAAGGCAGGAATGTCGGAAGATTATATATTACGTCTGTATGAGCCGACTGGCAAAGGTGGAACAACAGTAATCCACATGCCTTCTTTTGGAATAACCCAGACTATTACATTTAAAAAGTTTGAGGTAAAAACATTTAAGCTAGATATGACTGCAAGGAAACTTATAGAAGTTAGTATAACGGAAGAATAGAGTATTACTTACGAATGTAAATATTTCTGTAATGCGTCTGGGAAAGGACATGCAGTTTGGCAGGTGAAAACCGTATGGTAAATGAGACAATACACTGAAGAATTCAAGGAACAAATATTAGCAGAATGCCAGGAGGTTGGTAATGTAGCCCTGGTAGCTAGACGTCATCAAATCTCTGAAAACACTATCTATACCTGGATAAAAAAGATACATAAAAATGGTTCTGTAAAACCTCTGCCTAAAGTTGAAAAACAACATTTCAAGGAACTTGAAAAAAGGCTCATTTGTCGAGTTTGGTATGAAGTTTAGCGGAAGGTGGGTGTGGGTAATACCCACGAAGGCGCTAAACATCAGTGCTTACATTAAAAAAGCGCAAAATAATCTAAAAGCGTGGTTATAATCATGTTTCTAAAGCTTAGGGACTAAAGAATATTAATTCGTTTTATTACAAAGAATTTTTAAAGGTATGCAAAGTGTATGCCTATTTTGTGCTGCTCATTTTTAGGTAAAATTATTAATATTGGTATTTTTATACTTGATAACAAAACAATAATGGCAATATGTGGAAATATTTGTACTGTTTTTTTATATTATGCTTTTTTGTTATTCTTATAGCAACTTTTCAATTTCAAAAAAAAATTTATTACAAAAATCTTGACATAATTCCTAGTATGATTTATAATATAAAATATCTAAGTGTTATTTGTATATAATAATTAAATATATTTTTAAAATATGTTTATTAATTAAAATATTAACGAATTACTAAAGGAAAGACATAAATCTGTTTAATATTAAACTTTTTATAGTTTTGGGAGATGCTTATAGCTTGAGGTTCATTGAAATATTGAATAAGTGCTCCGCCTTGCATATCAACTCATAAAGAATTTTCCATTCTGTGGAATTCCTTATGATAGCGATGTAAGCGCGTAGTTCCTTTTTTTGAAGCTCTAGCGTATTATGCGGTAAGGAGGAAAGGAGGTGTTTTGATTTAATATCTTTACAGGTAGGAAAGGAGCGGTAACTGTGAAAATTCCAGGAGCAAGAAAAAATTGTAAAAAATTTACCAAAGACGATCTGGAATTATCAATTTTGGGTTTTCCCACATTTTTATGGTATGTTATTTTTGCTTATATTCCTATGTTTGGCATAATCATTGCGTTTAAAAGATACATACCAAAACCGGGATACAATTTTATATATAACCTATTCAATAGCCCATGGGTTGGGATAAAGAATTTCATATTCTTATTTATTTCGAGGGACTCATACATTATATTTCGTAATACTTTATTATATAACATAGTATTTATAGTTCTTGGGATTGTAATTCCGGTTACGCTTGCCATCCTAATTTCTCAGTTATATAGTCAGCGATATGCAAAAATCATTCAAACCGCTACATTTCTTCCGCATTTTCTATCATGGGTGGTAGTAAGCAATTTTGTAGTAACGTTCCTTAATCCTGATAAAGGATTACTAAATCGCATTATTGTCAATTTTGGCAGCAATCCGGTAATGTGGTATATGGAACCGAAATACTGGCCATTTATTTTAGTTTTTATGAACTTATGGAAGGGTATGGGCTATAGTATGATTATATATTTAGCCTCTATTAATAGTATTGATACTACATATTATGAAGCTGCTATTATTGATGGAGCTACAAAAAAGCAGCAGGTATTTAAAATTACCATACCGCTATTGCGTCCAATTATCACGATATTATTCATATTGTCTATTGGACGGATATTTAACTCGGATTTCGGGCTATTTTACCAAGTACCTCAAAATTCAGGATCGCTTTTTAATGTAACTGCTACGATTGATGTATATGTTTATACTGCCTTAATGAAACTAAATAATATAGGCATGAGCTCTGCTGCTGCCATGTTTCAGTCGGTATTTGGTTTTTTCTCCATACTTATTGCTAATTTAATTGTGAGAAAATTAGAGCCGGATATGGCATTGTTTTAATTATGGCATGCCTTATGGAAAGAGGTCGATGAATGTCAAATAGTATAGCCAAAATAAATAGAATATCTTCTTTAAGCAATTGTTTACTTGTTATCATGTTTTTTATAATAGCATGCATATGCATAATGCCACTAATATTTGTGTTTATAATTTCTATTTCATCGGAGAAATCTATTTCAACTGTTGGTTATAGCTTTTGGCCGCAATCTTTTTCATTTGAAGCATATAAATATTTATGGCTCACAAGAGATACAATAGGTCGATCTTTCGTTGTATCGATATTGGTAACGGCTATTGGTACAATTTTAGGTTTAATTCTAAATGCTAACATGGGGTATGTTCTATCGCGCCGAAGTTTTGCCTTAAGAAAATTTTGCATTTATGTAGTTTTTATCCCTATGTTGTTTACAGGAGGCATGGTAGCGAATTATATGGTAATGACCCAACTTCTAAGGCTAAAAGATAATTTATTTGCTTTAATATTGCCAGGAGTATGTTCTTCATTTTATATCATTGTGCTGCGAACTTTCTTCCAAACAATGATACCGGACTCTATTATCGAATCCGCAAAAATCGATGGGGCTAACCAGTTTCGGATATTTGCGCAGGTTGTTGTGCCTATTTCCACGCCGGCTCTTGCAACTATTGGCTTGTTTCTTTCTTTTGCCTACTGGAATGATTGGTTTAATGCTCTTATGTACATTAATAACCCGGCTCTCTATCCGCTCCAGTTTGTGCTTATGAGTATACAACGTCAGATTGATCTAATGCTAAAGAGTAAAAACATGATAGGGGCTATGTATAATGACATAAGTTCGCTACCATCCGAAAGTTGTCGAATGGCTATTGTAATGGTGGTGGTAATACCAATTACATGCTCGTACCCATTTTTTCAAAAATATTTTATTTCAGGCTTAACTATTGGCGCTATTAAGGGTTAAATTCAATTAAATTCAAAAGGCTAAATTCTAAATTGCCATGATAAAAACGGGGGCTTATACCGCGTGAGGTACTAAGAGGGGCGTTTCTTTGGCAAAAAAGGTACTGACCCGTTTTTACAAAATAAAATAAACTGTTTTAAGGAGGTAATAATGATGAAAAGAAAAGCTATTTTAGTATCCATCCTATTAGTATTCAGTTTGATGGTAGGAATTTTGGCAACGGGTTGTTCGGTCAAGGGAACTACAACAGGTACTTCTTCAAGCACAACAGCAGGTACTTCTTCAAACCCCATACAATTAATTTGGCTTATGTATGGCGGAGTTCAGAAAGATGAAGCCATGGTATGGAATGAACTAAATAAAATGTCTAAAGAAGCGATCAATGTTACTGTTGAAACAAAACACTATGATGCTGACAAACTAAGCGTAGCTCTGGCATCGGGAGAATATTACGATATGTGCTTTACTTGTGAATGGTTCAACGATTACGGGCGACAAGCGCAAGCAGGTTATTATGCTGATATTACTGAAAAAATCAAAACTGTTACTCCGGATTTATACAAGTTTATACCTGAAGTTGTATGGAAAGGATCAATGATTAATGGCAAACTTTATGCCATTCCGGTTTATAAAGATTCTGCGGCAGCTCAATATTGGATGTTTGATAAAGCTACAGTAGAAAGATTGAATATTGATATTACCAAAGCAACTACAATGGATAGCTTAACTCCCATTCTTAAAAAAATTAAAGAAGATAAACCGGATGAATATCCTATTATGCTTGGGAAAGGCGGATTGCAGAGCCTTGCCAATGAATATGACTACCTTATTCGAGAAATTGGTTTGGCCGTGCCGTATACTGGTGGAAGCACCAAGGTGATTTGCATATGGGAAGATGAATATTTTCTGAACAAATTACGTGTTCTGCATAGCTGGTATGTAAATGGATACATTAATCCTGATGCTCCCATTAGGGAAACTGCCATAAAGTATTCTGCGGTAGATGGGCTTCAAGGTTTCCCCGGCGCTGATGCGATAATGACACAGGTAAGGCAAGCTGATGGTTATGGACCTGTAGTGATTAACAAGTTCTTTGGACCGGTTTACTCCACTTCATCGATTAGAGGCGCAATGAATGCTATTAGTGCCGGTTCTAAGTATGTTGACGCTGCTTTAAAGTATTTCGAATATATAAATCTTAATCATGAATACAGAGATATGTTGGCGTATGGCATTAAAGGCGTTCACTATGAGTTAACACCCGAAGGTACTGTAAATGTAATCAGCTCAAATTATTGTCCTCCGGCATGGTCTCAAGCAACTTTCTTTACCATGACGCCTACTGCACCCGCCCCTAAAAATATGTGGGAAATGGTTAAAAAAGAAATTGACAATGCTCCGGGTTCTCCGCTTCTTGGTTTTAGTTTGAATGTAAGTGGTCTGGAAACACAGATTGCTGCATGTACTACTATTGTTAACAAATATATTACTAACCTTTATACTGGAGCTGCTGATCCGGATGTTGAAATACCTAAATTGATGGAAGAACTGTATGCTGCAGGTTACAAAACTATTGTCGAAAATGCGCAAAGCCAGGTTGACGCTTTTTTAAAGCAAAATAAATAGCATTAACTTTTTTGCAAAGGGTGGTATCGCAATCAGCCACCCTTTGTATTAACTTTTATTAATAAATAATAATGCCATGGGAGGTCAATATGCTTTTAAGTCATTCAAAAATTTGTATTAATCCACCTATCGGAGTAGAGCTTAGCGGATATGGTTATTTTCTTAATAGGCGAAATATAGGGATTAGGGATGATATTATGGCTAGGGCTTTATTTCTGCAACAAGAAGAAGTATCGTATTTGTTAATATGCTGTGATTTGCTTGGGTTTCATCCTATGGTAGTGGAAAGAGTTAAGGAGGAACTTTCCAAAATCTTAAATATTCCGCAACAGGCTATTTTGCTTCTATGCACACATACGCATACCGCGCCCGCATCTATGTGGACATTGGGTTGTGGAGAAATTGACAATGATTATCTTAATAATTTGATAGATCAACTTATAAAGGTAGGCGTAAAAGCTGCAATTGAAGCTTTGGACAGGGAAGTAACCGGTGTTAAATGGATTGAACAGCCGGTGGAACCTATTGGTTATAACCGGGCAATACCAGGAGGACCTGTAGATAATAATCTTTACGCATTAGTTTTTGAATTGAAAGGCGCAAAGCCCTACGTAATAGCGTGTTATTCGTGTCATCCGGTCATGTGGGGACCGTCAAAACTGGTGTCGGCGGATTTCCCCGGCGTTTTTACATCGCTTTTGGATGGCAGAGGGTATGATGGCATGTTTGTTAATGGTTTTTTGGGAGACATAGATCCTATTTCCAACTCAATATCATGGGGCTCCGCAACTCAAGAGATTGTGGACAATTATGGAAAAATATTGGCAGATGGCCTGGATAAGGGCTTGGAGAATGCCAAACGGATTCAGCCGTCAATTTCTTATACGGATTTTACTTTTAACCTGGAACTTGCTCATTACAGCATTGAAGAATTGGATGCTCATGAAAAACAGAGTTATAGCGTATATCCTGAAAATCCGGTTATGCATAAAGTCGTCAATGAGTGGGTAAAAATTGTCAAGCAGGAGCTGACCACAAAATCGGATCCATATACGGAACCGCTTTATGTTCAGATTGTAAAGATCGGGTCAGTTATAATAGCTGCCTTGCAGGGAGAAATCTATACCCAGATTGGTTTTGATATTCGAAGTTCGGTGGGGAATGTTCCCTTGATGCTTATTTCAAACGCTAATGCGGCTACAAGATATATAGCGACGGATGATGAAATTGAAAAAGGCACTTACGGAGGGTTTGAGTACTGCTATTCATGCGGCCGGCTGCCGCTAAAAAAGGGGAATGCGAATAATATTGCGCGGATTGTGGCCAAGCATGTTGCCGCTTTGCAATAAATTTCACGCATTATTTATTTTTAATATGCATCTACAAAAGGTTATTGCTTAAATTATTGCAGAAACGGTGTAATTATTGTCTAAAATTGATGAAAATCTGTAAAATGCATAAGTGTTAAAATATATTAAAATATTCGAAATTATATATTATTTATGGTTATATAAGTATTATAATACAAATATTTATTATTTTATTTATTATTGCGCATCCTTACTTGACTTGATAGTAGTAACAATTATATTTTCCTTGTGCTATGCACTTTGATCTGACGAAAGGATAGGTGATATGTTTGGAACAAATTACCGTAAGGGATGTAAGAAACATCAACAAATACAACATAATTCGCACCTTAATGTCGCAAAAAGACTTGTTGAGAAGCGATATTGCAATAAAAAACAACATAAGCGTTATGACAGTAAAGAATATAATAGATGATTTATTGGAAAAAAATATTATTTATGAAAAAAAAGCGGGATCATCTTTTATAGGAAGAAAGCCTAGCGTTTTGAACATTTCGGATACTGTAGGCTATGTTTTGGCTGTGGATCTGACTTCGAAAAACCGTATGTGTTATTTTGTATATAATATCTACAAGGAAAAAATAAAAAAAAAGTTGTATAAATGTAATCCAAAAAAGTCGTTTGTGGATAATCTTAACATTTTTTTAAATATGATGAAAAATGAAATTGAAGAAGCTCGAATACCTCTAATGGGTATCGGAGTATCAATTCCCGGCGCATACTTTGCGGA
Source organism: Bacillota bacterium (assembly GCA_013314855.1). Lineage (NCBI taxonomy): Bacteria > Bacillati > Bacillota > Bacillota bacterium. Next base: position 15,737 of record JABUEW010000077.1, read on the forward strand.
TGAGGATAAAATATATAATGAACTGATACTGGAACTAAATGAAATAAAACTAAAAAAGTTGATTCAGGAATATTTTACCACTGATAATGTTATTATTGACCTTGATGTTAAGCTTGCAGCGTTTGCCGAACTGATGAATACCGAAGCGCATACGAAAGAGAAGCAAAATCTGTTTTATCTTTTTTTAGGAGAAGGAATAGGCAGCGCGATGGTCATAAACGGGGAAATTTATGGCGGAAGCAACGGTTTTGCCGGAGAAATCGGACAAACACTCATATGTTGCGAACAAGAAAATGACTGCAACTTAGAAAGCATCTTGTCGGCTACCGTTATACAAAACGAAGCGTACAAGGAATTGTCAAAGAAAGAAATAAAAGCATTAGATGATCAAGATGAGTTTAACTTAGACAAGATCGTAGAGATGTACAATGCGGGCGATTTAGCAATCAGGGGGTATCTTGAAAATGTTCTTAATATTCTTGCCAGAGTCATATATAACATTGTTAGGCTCTTTGACCCGGGTCGCATTATTATCGGAGGCATACATCGCGAATTTTGCGAAATTGCCGCAGCCAAATTGAAGGAAAAAACTATGGGAATGTTTGTAAATAAGGAATTAAAACGTTGCGAAATATATGTAAGCAAATATGAAGAAGGCAGCGCAATTATCGGCTGCTTTGAAATGGTGGTTAATCAATGGATAGATAGGATTTAGATGCGAAAAAGTAAAAAAGTAGGAAAAAGCTAAGATATAAAAGCGAAGATAATGAGGAGGGATTAAAAAATTTATGGCAAACAGCAGGGTGAATGGATTAAAGGTTGAAAGCACGTATTATGTACAGGAAAAAATCAAAGCTGCGCGAGAAAATATTGAAAAATACGAATGGGCGAAAGCAATCGGAGATGATGCGGTTGCCTTGGCGGACAAGTGCCTCAAGTGGGGTTATGAAAGATTATGGGAACTTGTGACATGTCAAAGAGTGCCTCGCAGTTCGGTGCATCATTTAAACAAAGGCTGCCCCATTTGCAAGGAAGAAGCTACACGCAAATTCGGTTCGAACATATTCGACGTAAACTGCATTGACGACCCGTGGAAAGTCCGTTGCCTAAATTGCGGTTCCCGTTTTCCATCCAATGACTTTGGCGCTTATTATAAAAGCGGTCTTGACAACAAAGGGAAATTCGTCCCTGAATTGGCGGACCGTTCGCTTTTGAAAAATACGATTTATCCCGATAAGCCCGAAGACTGGTGCGTTGATGACGGTTATGGCTATTGGGAAAATGAGGGCAGCGTCTACCATTTTATTGCATACTACAATCAATGGGGTATATGGATGCCGCAATTTAATACTCAGAGCTCGCATCCAAGCATGATCAACATGCTTAGCATGCTTCGCGACGCGTTTATTTATACGGGAGAAGAAAAATACGCTTCTTTGGGCATTGTATTGCTTGACCGTATCGCCGATGTATATCCCGAACTTGATATAACGCACTATCCCCTCGAAAAAGGGTACCTGAATGGCTGGGGATCGGCTCTCAAAGGCAAGGCAATGGGCTGCATATGGGAGATCAGCCTGTTAAGGGAGTGCCTGTTAGCATACGACGCGTTTGTATCTGTTATGAAACTGGGGAAATGTTGCGAAGCTATGGATTTTATAATAAAAAAGACATGCGATTTTAACTGCCTGAAACCCCGCAGAACCATGGACGATGTAAAAAGACATATTGAAGCGAACATAATTGACCTGGTTTATCCGGCGGTATGTAATTCATATGTCTATGGCAATTCTGGCATGCATCAAAGCGTTCTGGCTCTTGCGGCTGTGGTTGTAGATGACCCTACGAGAACCAAGGAGATGCTGGATTGGATATTTAGGCCTGGCGAAATTGAATTAGAACCGTCTTACCATATGTCGGGCGGCAATATATCCAATATTCTGCTTAACCTTGTAGACAGGGACGGACAGGGGAAAGAAGCTTCATTGGGATATAACTCGTTGTGGCTAAATTCCCTTGTCGAAATAGCCGAAATTCTGGATGGGTATAACGGATTGGCTCATAATAATTTATATTCACATCCGAAGTTTAAGAAGATGTTTTCTCTTTATCCGCATGTTGTGTGTGCGGGTAGATATCATCCAACCTTTGCCGATAACGGTAAAACCGGTAATCCGGATCTCTATAAAGGAAATCTGCCATTTTTGCTCAATGGTTATTATAAATATCGCATTCCCGAACTTGCACAACTGATATATTTGGTTAATGACAACAGTGTAGAAGGTCTGCATTTAAGTATTTTTAAGCAGTATGCGGGGCAAATTGCTGATGATATTCGACAGGTTATAGAGCAATATGGTGAACTGCCGGTAAAAAGCATTAATAAAACCGGTTATGGTCTAGCAATTCTAAAATCCGGAAGAGCTGATTATCATAATGTATACAACGACTCTCAACGAGATGTATGGCTTTATTATGGGAGAAACATTTGGCATGGACATCGCGATACCTTGAATCTGGGAATCCATGCTTTTGGCCTTGATCTTGCCCCGGATTTGGGTTATCCGGAATTTGCCAGAGTTGACTGGCCTAATCGTTCGGAATGGAACAACAATACCATCAGCCACAATACGGTGGTTGTAAACTGTGAGAAACAGGATATGCAATATGTGGGAACTCCGCTGCATTATGAAAATTTTGATGGTTGCAAATTAATAGAAGTATCCGCAAAAGGCGCTTACCGTTGTGTGGATGAATATAAAAGAACAGTTTTTTTAATAGATATGGATGACAAAAATTCATATATTGTGGATTTCTTCAAGGTAAAAGGAGGCAATGATCACCACTATAGTTTCCATGGTCCGGAAGGTGTTGTAAAAGTTCATGGCATTGAATTAATAAAACAAAATACTGGCACTTATGCAGGACCCGATGTTGACTTTGGTGTACGTGCCGATCATTTAGAGGATAATATAGAACATTACAAGGGCAGTGGTTTCCATTATCTCTACAATGTTGAGCGGTGTGAGAAACCGGCTTGCGGGTTTAGTGTTGATTGGGCCGCAGTAGACACATGGGGCGTCTGGGGAGCGGAAAAGCCCGACGTACATTTAAAACTTACCATGCTTACAGAGTTGGATGATGTAGCGTTGGCCGACGGCAAGCCTCCCCAGAACAAACCGGGCAATCCCCACAGTCTAAGATATATGATAGCCCATAGGAAGGGCGAAGAACTGGAAACTCTATTTGCCGCAGTCATTGAACCATATAAAAATAAGAGCTCTATTGTTAATGTGTGTTTGGCAAAAGTTTGCGAGATTGGTTGCGCGTCGGCTAAAGCAAGCAGCTGTACAGCAGTCAAAGTAAGCCTGGCGAACGGCAGAACGGATTATATTATCAATGTGGAAGATTGCGGAAAAACCTACACTAAAACCTATATTATCGATGATAGAATTACATTTAACGGGAAGGCGGCTTTGTTATCCATTGACACGGATAATAACCGGATGATGGGAGCCATGCTTTGCGACGGCACAATTTTAGCAGTCGACGGAAAGCCGATAGTTGAAATGTTGATGCCTAGAATATGCGGGGAGGTAGTGGATTTTACACGAGAGGTAGCCAATGAAAATTATATTAAAGTGCGTCTTGATTGTACTGTTGAACCATCAATCTTGGCCGGCAGGTATGTTTATATTGATAACGGTTCTGACAATAAAGCCTGTTTTACTTTTGAAAAAGAGTTCCCTTTTTCTCCTGACCATCATACCTATGTTACAAACCGTAACGCGGCATATGAAATTATAAAAGCGGAAAAGATAAGCGATAATGACTTTATGCTTTATATTGGCGATGTATCTCTTATTAATGGATATGTGGATTATTTTGACGAAACCAGCGGGTATGCATATAATATTGCTCCGGGAATGAGATTTTATATTTCGTTGAGTGTTAAAAATAATTTTTAGGATGTATTGTTGGAGCATCATTTTAAGACAAGGTGTTCCTTCCACTTGCCGCGTCTTAAGCGCAAATAAAATAAAACCGACCGCACAATCCAATCGGCAAACATGCCAAGCCACACTCCACGTACGCCAAGATTAAGAGGAATGCCAAGCAAATATCCCAGTGTAATCCTAAAAGCCCACATGCTAAAAATGGACACAATCATGGTATACCGTGCGTACCCTGCTCCTTTTAACCCGGCAGGAATGATAAATAAAGTACTCCATGCCAAAGGCATGCATATGGAATTTAACCGCAAGAGGTCGGAAGAAATTTTGATAACCTCATCTATCTGGCTATATAACGAAGAAAGGGAAGGCGCCAGTAAAAACGATAAAACGTAAGGGAAAAAAAGGCAAATGGACGTAAGCTTTGTGAGGTACATAAGAAGTCTGCCAGCTTCATCCTTTTCACCTTTTCCCATGCTTTGGCCTACCATGGCGGTTGCAGCTATACTAAGGGCGCTTCCCGGAATATTAATAAGCGTAAAAATCGAGCCTGCAATATAATTTGCCGCAATTGAAGCTGTACCCATGGCTACCACAAAAATTTGAGTAATGAGTTTTCCTCCCTGAAATAATAGTGATTCGACACTAGCGGGAATTCCAACCCCGAATATTGATTTTTGAATATTAATGTCAATCTTTAGCGGGAATATTTTTTTAAGCTCAATAATTCCTGAACCTCGGAACAAAACATATAACGACAGAACAGCTCCGATCAACCTTGCAATAGATATACCCAGAGCAGC
>JABUEW010000078.1 GCA_013314855.1 Bacillota bacterium
TTAGGCAATAAAATGAAAGAGGGAGCCTATAAAAACCCCCTCTTGTACAGTATTCATATTATTTAATTTCAATTGTAGCGCCAACTTCCTTAAATTTTGCTTCAAGTGCAGCTGCTTCTTCTTTCGGTATGTTTTCTTTAACAGTACTTGGTGCATTGTCTACAAGGTCTTTAGCTTCTTTGAGCCCTAAGCCTGTAACTTCTCTTACAACCTTAATAACTTTTATTTTTTCAGGTCCCACTTCTTTTAATACAACAGTAAACTCTGTTTTCTCTTCTTCAACAGGTGCTGCCGTTGCTCCTGCTGCTGCCGGTGCTGCTGCAACTGCAACAGGTGCTGCTGCAGAAACTCCAAATTCCTCTTCTAGAGCTTTTACCAGCTCTGATAACTCTAAAACTGTCAAGCTCTTAACTTCTTCAATTAACTTTGTTATTTTTTCACTAGCCATTATTATATACCTCCTATATACATCCATTAGTTTTATTCTTAATTATTTATTTTTCCTGAACAACCTATTACTATCTATTTGCAATTTAATTGTTATGCACTTTCTTTTTTCTTTGCAATTGCATTCAAGACCACTACTAAACCTCTTATGTTTGCATTTAATACGTTTACAAAACCTGCTATTGGAGAATTTAAACCTCCAAGTACTCTTGCAATAAGCACTTCTTTTGACGGCAGATTGGCCAGAGCTTTAATCCCATCTACGTCCACTATTTTACTTTCTACTACACCTGCTTTTAGTTGCAGCTTATCAAATTTATCTGCATATTCATTCATTATCTTGGCAGGTGCTACAACATCAGTTTCGCTGTAAGCAATTGATGTAGGCCCTACAAGGTAAGGATCTAGCTCTTTAAATCCCATTTGATTAACCGCAATTTTAGTCAATGTGTTCTTTACAACTTTGTATTCAACACCTGCTTTACGCAGAGCCCTTCTCATTTCAGTATCCTGCTCTACGGTAAGTCCTCTATAATCTGCAATAACAATTGTTTTTGCAGAAGAAAGCCTTTTTACTAAGTCGCTAACAATTTCCTTTTTCCTTTCAAGTATACGTTCACTTGGCATTATATTACCTTCACCTCCCTCTAAAGTTTACAAACTTACGCTTTCCCTAGCGCTTTTAAAATAAATAAACCCTCCACACGCACATAGACATATGAAGGGTATCGACTTCTTAAAATCAATCTTCTTCACCTCGGCAGGACGACATAACGTCTATTATGCACAAAGGCACCTGCTGTCTATGGCAAAGTGGTTATTTTCTTATTGTCATAATCTAAAGCATATAATGTTTCTCAACTAAGAGCCTTTAAAGGATTTATCTTAATGCCGGGGCCCATAGTTGATGATAGTACTACACTTTTTAAATATTGTCCTTTTGCTGCTGCCGGCTTTGCTCTTATTACAGCTTCCACCAATGTACGGTAATTATCCATAAGCTTTTCAGTGCCAAAAGAAACTTTTCCAATAGGACAATGAATGATATTTGTTTTGTCCAGCCTATACTCAATTTTACCTGCTTTTATGTCTGCAATAGCTTTTGCGATATCCATTGTTACAGTACCTGCTTTAGGGTTAGGCATCAATCCTTTAGGTCCAAGTATTCTTCCGATTCTCCCTACAACTCCCATCATATCTGGTGTTGCTACCACAGCATCAAATTCAAACCAGTTTTCATTCTGAATTTTGGCTACCATATCTTCAGCACCTACATAATCAGCACCAGCATCCTCTGCCTCTTTTGCTTTATCTCCCTTTGCAAAAACCAGTACTCTCACTTTTTTACCTGTACCATGGGGAAGTACTACCGCTCCCCTTACTTGTTGGTCTGCATATCTCGAATCTACACCAAGTCTCAGGTGTACCTCTACAGTCTCATCAAACTTTGCACTTGCAGTTTTTTGTACCAGTTCCAGAGCCTCGATAGGTTCATAAAGCTTAGTTTTATCAACAATTTTAGCTACTTCCAAATACCTTTTTCCTCTTTTCATATTCTTTTCACCTCCGTGGTTATTTTTCGGGAAATATTCTCCCTCCCACAATATTTAACTAGTCTACAACAACAATACCCATACTTCTAGCAGTTCCGGCTATCATACTTTCTGCAGCCTCAATACTTGCTGCATTTAAATCAGGCATTTTAAGTTCTGCTATTTTTCTAATCTCTTCACGGGATATTTTAGCAACCTTATCTGTATTAGGCCTGCCTGAACCACTCTCAATTTTACAAGCTCTTTTTAGTAACACTGAAGCTGGAGGAGTTTTAGTTATAAAGGTAAAAGACCTATCAGAATAAATAGTTATTACTACAGGTATTATCAAGCCAGCGTCCTTTGCGGTTCTTTCATTAAACTCCTTACAAAAAGCCATTATGTTAACTCCATGTTGTCCTAAAGCTGGTCCAACCGGTGGAGCAGGTGTTGCCTTTCCAGCAGGAATTTGTAGCTTTACATAGCCGGTTATTTTTTTTGCCATCTTTTGGTCCACCTCCCAATTTTATATAAAACAAAAATTTTTTGTTATAACGTTAACGTTATAACTTTTGTATTTGCGCCAATTCCAATTCCACAGGTGTTTCTCTCCCGAACATCGACACTGAAACACGGACCTTCTTTTTCTCAAGGTTTATTTCTTCTACTGTCCCTATAAAATTTTCAAGGGGACCGGAAATAACCCTTACACTGTCACCAACTTCGTAATCAACAACAGTCTGAAACTCTTCTACTCCCATAGCCTTTACCTCGTCATCCGTCAAAGGCACGGGCCTGGATAAAGGACCAACAAATCCGGTAACTCCTCTTATGTTTCTTACAATGTGCCAGGTTTCGTCGGTCATAATCATCTTAATAAGGACATACCCCGGAAAAACCTTTTTTAAAGTCGTTTTCTTTTTACCGTCTTTTATTTCAATCTGTTCTTCCATGGGTATTACTATATCAACAATGTAATCCTGCATTCCCCTATTTTCAATAATTTTTTCAAGGTTTGCCTTTACCTTATTCTCATATCCGGAATAAGTATGGACTACATACCACTTAAGGCCTTCGGACATTTCTTCAGGAAGCATTAAACCCTATATCCTCCTTGTTTTTCTTTATAAACTCCTATACTTTAAAAAATCTACCTTAAAGTCAACTCCACAATTTTTGATAACCCAAAGTCTACAATCCATATAATTACTCCAAATATGAAGCATATAACCAATACTGCAACAATGTTATTAAACAATTGCTGCCTATTTAACCATACAACCTTTTTTAATTCCGATTTTACTTCTTTAAAAAATTTCGTAAACTTCTTAACGGCCATTTTTGCTTTTGAATCTTTTACTTTATCAGCCATATCCATGCATCTCCACCATAATATCTATTTATATTACTTTATATCACATGTACACCATTTCCAAATTACCGCGTTTCCTTATGAGCCGTATGTTTACGGCAGAATTTACAGTATTTATTCATTTCAATCCTGTCAGGGTCGTTCTTTTTATTCTTCATGGTATTATAATTTCTACGTTTACATTCTGAGCACGCTAATGTAACTTTAACTCTCACTAAAAACACCTCCAGCCTTCCACCTTAACTTAATATTAGGCATAAAAAAAAGACCTATCCTAGGAGCATTATTAACTGTAACATAAAAGTTTTAAGAAGTCAAGAATTTTTTTCTTCCTCTTTCCTGCTTTCTACCAATGCCTTAATTACCTCCAGATGCAATTTGCTATCTTTAAATTTATCTTTCATTACCACAACCAAGGAATTGTTATTACAGGATTTGCCCTTTTTTGATAGGATGTAAGCTGCCGCTTCTGAATTATCCATACTTATCCCATAAACATGTTCCTCTTCATTCCCATGAAGCTTTAAACTAAAATATTCATCCCCTTTTATGTCTAATTCTTTAACAAAATCATCCAATTTTGCTATATCTGCTACAACTCCATATTCCCGAAAGCTATCTTTATCCATTATTAATATGTGGTAATCTCCCTGGGTTATGAAATTATACGCATTTAACATCATATTTATTTTATACGGTATAATTACCTCATTTTCAATCAACAGCATTCCTATATTAACTTCTTTAATATTTTCCAGCTTCTCTTTAATTACCTCTTTTAATCTATTAAAATATACCTCATTATATTCAAAATATCCAAAAAAAACAATATTTACCGTATCATCTTTATTGCTCTCCATAAAAAGAGGAAATATTATAGCTAAAATGAATGTTAATAAAATAGCTCCGGCAACAATACAGTTTTTATAATAGTAAAAAAAATTTTCCGCCCATTGCCTATTTATACCTAAGCTGCTTAACAAAGAATAAAATCTTGAATTCTCATTCTCTCTGAAAATACCGGATTCTGATTGGAATTTATCTTTTTTCAGATTTTCTATCATCTGGTAATAGGCTTCATTAATTTTTCCCATATTTAATCCTGGAACTTCATTTCCAGAATTTTCACGTTTGAGAACAAGGTGCTTCTTTGCCAATATATAATATCTTTTTTCTATTTCTTCCCTGCTTGCATCTTCTCTTATGCCCAATATTTCATGAGCCTTATATTTGTCCTGCATGAGTTTGATCGCCTATATCCTTTTTTAGTTATATCCTTTTTTAGTTGTGTTGTACCGGTTAATTTGATGTTAATTTGATACGTTAAATATTTTACTGATTATACCTGAAAACTTCATTTTTGAGTTTTGAAAAAACTCCAAAATCTTAAATTTAATTTTAACCGGTATATCTTTATCACTTTCTGCAGCAGTTATTATGCTGTACTCCTCTTTGGTTAAAGCATTTTTTAATTCTTCCTTCACAGAATCAGGCACTGTTCCATGAGTTACATCAACAAAGCAAAGAGGAGGAAATAGAACACACCACCAATTAGATCCTTCTCCTTTTCCTATTAGAACCTTCAGTGCTTGGTAATTCCCTGCAGGCAGAGTAATATCACCGTATGTTTTTGTAGGAAAAGGATATTCCCCTATGTCAATTTTTACCGCATAATTTTTGCCGTAAGTCTCTATCTTTTCATTAACAAGTTTTTTAATGCCATCAATATTCATATTTATTATTCTTTTTGACTCATTAATATCTTTCGAGCCTTTTAGCTTCGTTTCCATATATTCAATGATTGCATTTTTTACATCTATTTTTAAAGCCTGGTCTTCGTCAGAATTGCTGTTTGCCACTACATGGAGCCGTATTAAATTTTCCTCAAGGCCCTTTGAAATATCTTCGGAATAAAATACATAATGAATGCAAAAAGCTAATAAGGCAACAATTAGGATTGGTATTCCAGTCCTTAATATCCGGTTTTTATTAACATTAAATAATTTCATACAAAAAAACTTCATATTGTTATTGTTATATTTGTTCCTTGACGAAATATTTCTTTGCATAAAAATCCCCCAGCTTAAATACTTATTTTCTTATACATTAAAAGTATTGCCAGGGGTAAAATTTTTTATACAGTAATTAATTAGGTTAACTACCTTTTTTTTCTAACGAAGCCCTTATAAAATCTTTAAACAAGGGATGGCACCTGTTTGGCCTGGATTTGTATTCAGGATGGAACTGTACTCCTATAAACCATGCGTGGTTAGGAAGTTCAATTGTCTCTACCAGTCTTTCACTTGGAGATAGTCCTGATAAAACCATACCTTTCTCCGTTAAAATTTCTCTATACTCATTATTCAATTCATACCTGTGCCTGTGCCTTTCATAAATTAAATCTTCATTATAAATGCTATGAATTTTAGAACCGGCTTTTAACTTACATGGGTATAGGCCTAACCTCATAGTACCTCCTTTTTCAAAGACGTCCCTTTGCTCAGGCATCAGGTCTATAACAAGATATTTAGTTTCGGGATTAAATTCGGAGCTATGGGCATCTTTTAAACCACATACATTCCTGCAAAATTCAACTACCGCCATTTGCATTCCCAGGCATATCCCAAAAAACGGTATATTATTTACCCTTGCGTAGTTCACAGCAGTTATTTTCCCCTCAATACCTCTGTCACCAAAACCGCCAGGTACAAGAATTCCATCTGCATATTGTAAATAATCTTTAACAGTTTCATTGTTAATATCTTCCGCATTAATCCAGTTTATATTTACATGAGTGTCATTGGCTATTCCTCCATGGTTCAATGCCTCCACAATACTCAAATATGCGTCATGAAGCTCGATATATTTGCCAACAAGAGCTATTGTAACACTTTTCTTCAAGTTCTTTTGCCTATATACCATTTCTTCCCACTCAGCCAAGTCCGGTTTACCACATGTTATATTCAATCTCTTACATACAATGTCTCCCAGGCCTTCCTTTTCAAGCATGAGAGGTACCTCATACAGCACTTTTGCATCTATGTTTTGTATTACCCAATCAGCAGAGAGATTACAAAATAAGCCTATTTTTTCCTTCAATTCCCTGGTTAATTGCTTTTTAGTTCTGCAAACAATAACATCCGGCTGAATACCTATACTCCTTAACTCCTTTACACTGTGTTGGGTTGGCTTTGTCTTTAATTCACCGGATTTGTCCAGGTAAGGTACAAGAGTTACATGAATATACATTACATTTTCTCTTCCCATATCTGTAGAAAATTGCCTTATTGCCTCTAAAAACGGCAAGCTTTCTATATCTCCTACTGTACCTCCAATTTCAGTTATAACTACATCAATATTATTAGATTTAGCTACCCTATGAATCCTCTCTTTTATTTCATTTGTTATATGGGGAATTACCTGGACAGTCCCACCTAAAAATTCGCCCTTACGTTCTTTGCTTATAACTGAAAGATAAACCTTTCCTGTTGTAACATTACTGTTTTTATTCAAATTTTCATCTATAAATCTTTCGTAATGTCCAAGGTCAAGGTCGGTTTCCGCCCCATCATCAGTCACAAATACTTCTCCATGCTGATAAGGGCTCATTGTACCCGGGTCAACATTTATATACGGATCAAACTTCTGAATAGTTACACGTAGCCCCCTCGCCTTTAAAAGCCTCCCAAGAGATGCTGCTGTAATGCCTTTTCCCAGGCCGGATACAACTCCTCCTGTTATGAATATATATTTCACAGCCATTGTTTTATCCTCCAAAGCCGTCAATTGATTGTATAATTGCTCTACGTAGTTTTACTCAGTATATTTTATATTTATATATTATAAGTGTCAAGAAGTGTCAAGATTTTGTCAAGATTTCTACTGCCTTTGCGTACTGCTTATCATAGCTTAAAATTACCCTGTCTAATTCGTCATTTAATGCTTTTTGAGTTGTAAAATCCAATACTCCGCCGGGGTAAAACCCTTTGTCTGTACGGAATTTCCATATTGCCTTAAATGTTTTTTCATCCAGAACAGTATCAGGCTCATCTACATCATAGCCGAGTACTTTTAGAATCTTCTCTGCGTTGTATACATCAATCCCTTCATCACCAAGTCCAGGTTTCCATGTCCGTGTAAGTTTCTGTATATTATTGATACTAATACCATTTACCGGCTGAGGGTCATCCACTATAATATCCGGTATAATACCTACCCCGTCAATCATTTCCCCTTTTGGAGTAAGATACACACCTGTAGTTATCTTCGACCAACCTATTATTTCATCATTTGAAGGGCTAACATTATATTTACTAATCAGGTCATAAGCATTGACTGTTCTTGAACCTATCTGTTCCGAATACTTCTTATATGCCTCAGGGCTTAGAATAGGCAGCATGTTCTGGACTTTTGCCTTACCAAAAGTTTTTGTCCCGACCAATATGCCTGCATTTGTATCCTGTACAGCCCCAGCTAAAATCTCAGAAGCGCTTGAACTCATACCATTCACTAAAATTACCAGGTTGTATTTTAGTTTCGACAAGAACGAATAATATTCCTGATCAGGCATGTCATTGGATTTAAAGGTCAGTTTTGTTATTAATCCCTTTGGAACAAATTTCCTTGCCACAGCAATGCACTGATCAACTAATCCACCAGGATTATCTCTTAAGTCAAGTATTATCTTATTTACTTCTTTTAAATCCATTTCTTTCAGGGCAGTGGTAATAAACTCATCGGTATTGGCATTGAACATTTCCAGTTTAATATAACCTATATCATCTTTGATTTCATATGTAACAGGATTAATTTTAATTTTCATCCTTACAACTTCAATGTTCATAATTCCGGAACCATTGTTTCTAACTACACCTAACGTTACTTTGGTACCTGTTTTCCCTTTAATAAGGCTGGCTACTTCTTCTATTGACAAACCTCCAATATTCTTTCCATCCACCGTCACAATTCTGTCTCCCTGTAGGAGTCCTGACTTTTCTGCAGGAGAACCGGGAAATACTTTGGATACAACAATATAGTCAGCCCTTTTTTCCATTACCAGCCCTATTCCTTCATATGTACCTTCTACATCTCCAAAAAAGCTTTCGGCCTGACTTTGGCTAAAATATGAGGTATATGGGTCCATGGTAGCAAACATTCCCCTTAACGCCCCTTCTATTAATTGACTATCATCTATCTCTCCTGCATATTTTTCTTTAATCAGGTCCATAACACTCTTTAGATATTCGGGATCGAAAGTATTGTTTTCTGAGATGCTATCTTCTGATGCCAAAACATTTCCACAAGTTTTTGTGCCTGATAAAATTAAAAATACTGTAACAACTATGCAAATAAGAATTTTATTAAGATACAACACCTTTGTATATGACTTCGTATATCTTTTATTCACATGAATTCTCCTTTTCATAATAAAATGATTATATAAAAATAAATTTGTAAATCTACCTTAAAGTAAATTTACAAATTTATTTTACCACAATCCATTATTTTTTTGTACAAAAAAAAGAAAAACATAGCATCAATTATAACCAATTACCCGCTCCCTATAATCCTTTCTTATACCTTCTCTCATGTAAGTAATAAAGTTGCTTATCAAAGTGGCTGCCCTTGCTTTAGTAATTTTCTCGTCACATCTTATATAGCCTTTATCATCCCCTTTAATAAGCCCTATCCTATCCGCCACATAGATTGCGTTTCTGGCATAGGTAGGTATACTTGCGTCATCCTTGAATGGAGTTATGGCATAAGGATTTGGTGCTAATTCTTCCAATCCCAGGGCCCTTATAAAAACAACAACTACCTCGGCCAACGTAATTTTATCTTCCGGTGCAAATATCTCCTGCCCTCTTCCAAGAATAAGTCCTTTCTTATGTGCTTTATCTATTTGGGAAAAGTATTTATGATCAACAGGTATGTCTGCATAAGGGGAAATAATTTCTTCTACCTTCTCCCTGCTCCTTATTGTCCTTGAGCTTCTTGAAGCCGTTGTTTTAGCGGTAGGAGAAGAATCAACAGGATCCTCCCCGAAAGCCTCAACAAGGGCCGCTACAAATTCTGCTCTTGTCATAAATTCTTCAGGGTTGAATTCTTTTTCATTATTATTAAACACTCCAAGACTATAGAGCATTTTTATTTCATTTTCAGCCCAATGGCCTCTTAAATATGAAAGGTCATATACAGGCAGCCTTGTCTGTTGCGGGAATGCCTCAAGTTTTAAACTATCTCTTGTTTCAATCATCCTATAGGTTGAAATGCCTTTCGAGTCAAACTCCGGAAGACTGCAGAAATATTCCAATATGCTTGAATTGCTATGAGTCTTCACATAACCACCCTGAAAACTTATTTGTTCCGGTATATTCCCTACAAACTTAATGTCCTCTACAGCAGAAGATGAGACAGTTACTTGGGCTCTACCGCCCCACCTGTCATACGCATCACCGGTTCTTCTTTCACTCTTTATTTCATAATTTAATATGCATGTTTCAGTATTTCCCCAATACTGATCATATCCGAACGTTTTCCCTGTCATTTCCACTGTTATGGTACCACCATTATTTACATTTCCAATCTGGTAGGTTTTCTTTCCCCACATGCTTCCGGCAAAATAATCTATTGCCGGCTTTTTATCAACAAGTCTCGAATATGAAAATTCATAGTTTCTTAATACATATGTATCATTATTTATCCTTATCGTCTCAGAAGGATTCCTTAATAGCGATACTTCTTCTACCACCTGTCCGTCTTTTGTTTCAACTGTCTTGATATTATATGATATACTTCTTATAAGAGAAGCACTTTTATCAATGTTCTTCAGATTATATGTATAAGTTGCATTAACAGTATCCTGCCTTGTTGTCTTTTTTACAGTAACTGTACCTGAGAACACTATAGGTTCCCCTGTAATGAAGCACACTTCTCTGTACTCGAGCGAGGCATTACTATCTACACTTCCGGAAGTTATCCCTCCCTCATAACCTAATTGAACTTTCTGGGCAAATACAGGTAAAGGTTTAAAACAGGAAACTATAAGTACAAAAATTGTTGTAACTACTGGAGCAAAGAACTTTGAAATACTCCTCATCTAACCTCTCACCTCTCACTTCTAACAATTACTCCTCAACAATAATAACATAGGCATCTCCTGTTCCAGCCTTGTCTTTTTTTATAATCCTTACTTTGTCACCATTTTTCAAGGCTGATGGTTTTATCTCCTTGTCATTTTTCAGTATTAAACTGTTTTTGAGAATTCTAAGATTCATTTCACCACTATCTACCCATTTCCTTTGAGAGACGTCATAAGTTTTTGTCTTTACAAGATGTATTTCATCCGGTTCCTCAATAATTGTGCCTTCTCCACCTACAACACCGCCTCCTATATTGTAGATCTCACCTCTAATGTTATAAATACCATAAGGAGCAGTACTGATAACCTTAGCATCTAATCCGTCGGCAACTATATAAACCACCCTGTTTATAAAACTGTCTTCTCCATAACCTGTAAAATCATCTTGATTAATCAGTCCCTCTTCATCCAAAACCCTTGTATCAAAAGTAATATTAAATGTTTTCGGTGTGTTATTATACTCCCAATTTACACCATTTAGCCTGGAAAACGACTCAACAGTAAAATCAACGTTATCATTTATCGATTTTATCCTGGCACGGTAAATTTCTAAATTATCCAAAACAGGTTTATAATATACTTGTATGATACCGGCCATTAAATCGCCGCTGTTGCTCCTGTTGGCAACAATATATACTGTATCTTCTTCAGAAATGCTGTTTCCCTGCACAAGCCTTCCATCTTTAATTATAATACTTTCCCTGCCATATAATATATTTTTTAATTCTCTATCAATTGTTAGCCTTCCGGAACCGGAAATATGTTTTGCCACTGTATCATTATAAATTATTTCTGCTTCTTTTGAATTTCTAACAGATATGAACTTTACATGCTCACTGCCGCCGTAATCTTTTCCAACAGCAATGTATGCTTCCTTGCTTCTTAATAAGAAGCCTGCAAGGCTAATATCAGCTTCTCTCCCATTATAGAATATGCTGTATTCCTCTGCCAGTTCAAAACTGGTAAAACCTTTAACTCCCGCTCTTACCCATCTTCCTCTATCAAAAACGAGAAGGTTTCCTACAATAATTCTGTTGGATATATCATTCATATAGCTTATAAAGCCTTTATACACATTTGATATAAAATGCCGCTCCCCCTCTTCAATAATAATTTCTTTTATATTTGTAGATTCCGATGTCTTGCTAAGCAACAGCTTGATCCTGTCACCATCTTTCAAATCGCTTAAATCTGTAAGTATACCATTGACAAAAACTGCAACATCCTTGTTGATTTTAAGTATTTCTTGGTACTTCTCTTCCTGGTATTCTACAATTAAAGTATCTGCAGTTTTATAAAGCACCTTTGCATATTTTACAATATAATTACTAACACCACTTATTGAAACAATATAACCATCACTGTCCAATCTTATAAATACAGTATCTCCTTCTTCAATGCTTTCAAGGGTTGCCTTCTTATGGTTTTTCAGTACTTCAATATTATCAGGGTTTATATAATTGTATGTCTGAAGCATGTCCTCTCGTTCTTTGATTTGTATACCTTGTTCCATTATAGAAGGGTTATATACAGTTATGTAACCAAGAGCAGGATTGTTATCTTCCACAATACCGCTTATTACAGTAAACCCATATAAATTACTGTTAATCCGGTTGGAATCCTCAAGTTTATCATCATAGGCAAATAAATTGGCAGTAAGTATAAAAAACAGAAAGCACACCTGTAAAATTATATAAATAATTCGACGTATTCTAAAATGTCCCCTGGTAAACCGCCACATAAATTTCTCCCCCTACTATTACAGTACCATTAAAACCAAGAAAATTCCTGTAAAACAAAATAAGTTACAAAAATAAATTGCCTCACATTCTTTATCGGCAATTTATTCTCATAACTTAACTTAATGCAAAAATCAAAACGTTCTCTTGCCATATGTCCATGCTACATGCTTCTACTTTGCAAAAACATGCTTGCCTATCCTTACCACAATAGGCCTGCTCCAAATCCATTTGCTTGTCGCAGTAGCGGGGTTCCAGTAATATATACATCCATACGTAGGGTCCCAACCATTCAATGCATCCCTGGCAGCATTATATGCAGTTTGATTGGGCTGCAAGTTAATTTGGCCATCATAGACCACACTGAAAGCCCCCGGCTGGTAGATTACCCCTGCTATTGTGTTTGGAAATCTGCTATCTCTTACCCTGTTTAACACTACCGCACCTACAGCCACTTGACCTGCATATGGTTCTCCCCTCGCTTCTGCATATATTAGGTGGGCAAGTAAATTTGCATCCTTACTATAGGATTGAGTTGTAGCCCGCCCTGTGGGTAATCCAAGCGCTGCCAAAGTTTCAGGTCCCGCAATTCCATCAACCTTTAAACCGTTCTTTTGCTGGAAATATCGTACTGCTTGATATGTCTGATATCCATAAATTCCATCGATATTGCCTTTATAATAACCCCATTTTTTTAACCTGGTCTGAATTTCTATAACTTCCTGACCTCTAGAACCATAATATGACAGGACTTCACGGCCATATCCGTAAAGCTCCCACACCTTGTCTTTTAACTGGTAAACTATACATGCAAATAAGGCTATTAGTATAATACAAACTACAAAATTTAAGTATTTCTTCTTCAATAAAGTACCACTCCCTTTAACCTTTGTATAAACCGTAAAAATATTTTTGACTAGAATATTTTTTGCTATTTAGCCAAAAATATTCAAAGGGAGTGGATAAAATATTACTTATAATCCAACACAACAACACCCTTAAAGCTTGATAAGTTGCTTTTATCCAGTTCTATTTCCTGTTTTCCTGTCTTCAAACCTTTCCCTGCAACAGAAAGAAAACTGCCTACACCCTCAATAGGGAGGCCTACAACTTCGGTCTTAAAGTGCATGGGTATAGTTATGACCGGTTTTAACTGTTTTACTACTTCCCAGGCTTTAACAGCATTTACTGTAAATGTCCCTCCTACAGGCACTAATAATACATCTACTTCCCCCAATTTCTCTACCTGCTCATAAGAGAGTACATGTCCCAAATCCCCACAGTGACAAACTCTTATTCCGTCCACACTGAATTTGAAAATTATATTCTTCCCTCTTTTAGTCCCTTCTTTTTCATCATGAAAAGTTTCCACTCCAATAATTTCTATTCCTTTTTCAAGAAATTTCCCTGGGTTGCTGATATGAATATAATTACCCTTCACCAAAGCAACATTATTATGGTCATAATGGCCATGACTTGTAGTGACAATATCTGTTTCTACAGAAGGCACTTCATATCCCACTGTGTGGTCAAAGGGATCAGTAAGGATTCTAACGCCGTTACTTGAAGTTATAAAAAAGCATGCATGTCCAAACCATTTAATCTTCATATTATCTTTTCACCCTTTCTTTTATATTTTTTTATCACATTCTTTCAGGCGCAGTAATGCTTAACAAATCAAGCACATTCTTAATTACAGTCCTTGTGCTGTCAACCAAAACCAGTCTTGCCTTCATAAGGGGTTCCTCTTCTCCCTTAACCCTGCACGCATTATAAAAGCTATGGAAAAGGGAGGCTACATCCATAACATACCTGGTAAGCCTAGAAGGTTCCAATGTCTGGGCCGATATCTTTATTTCTTCAGGGTACTCCGCCAGCTTTTTTATCAATTCAATTTCCTCTTTTGTTTTAAGAAGAGCCAAATCTACCTGTCCTATATCCGGCACCGTTATGCCTTCACTTTCCAACACCCTCAGCATGCTGCAAATCCTTGCATGGGCATACTGGACATAGTATACGGGGTTTTCATTAGATTGCCGGACAGCAAGGTCCAAATCAAAGTCCAGGTGATTCCCGGATGCTTGCATGTTAAAGAAAAATCTGGCCGCATCTTTACCCACTTCTTCAAGTATATCGGCAAGAGATATAGCTTTACCCGTTCTCTTAGACATCCTCGCAATTTCCCCGTTCCTGTACAATCGGACAAGCTGGAAAATAATTATGTCAAGCCTATCAGGATTAACCCCTAGAGCTTTTACCGCCGCTTTCATCCTTGAAACATGGCCATGATGATCGGCCCCGAGAAGGTTTATAACCCTGTCAAAATTACGTTTTAAAAACTTGTTCCTGTGGTATGCAATATCTGATGCAAAATACGTAGGCACACCGTTGCTCCTGATTATTACTTCATCTTTATCTGCCCCGAATTCGGAAGTCTTAAACCATAAAGCTCCATCCTTTTCATAAGTTAACCCTTTTTGCTTCAAATATTCCATGGTATCATCAAACTCCCCATTGTCATAGAGAGATTGTTCTGAAAACCACACATCAAACTCTACTCCGTAGTTTTTAAGGTCCTTTTTTATACTTTCAATATTTTCCCTTAAAGCATATTGTACCAATTTTTTACGCCTTTCTGAAGAAGGTAAATTAAGAAGCTTGTCCCCATAAATTTTTATATATTTTTTTACATGTTCAATAATATCGTCCCCATGATATCCGTCTTCCGGAAACTCAATGGAATCTTCACCTTTCAGCAACTGTATATATCTTGCCTCGAGGGATACTCCAAATTTTTCAATCTGGTTTCCCGCATCATTTATATAAAACTCCCGGGTAACATCATACCCTGACGCCTGAAGGACACTGGCTATGCAATCACCTAAAGCCCCTCCCCGGGCATTTCCCATATGTAATGGACCTGTGGGATTTGCGCTTACAAATTCCACCATTACTTTCCGGCCTTTACCAATATCCAGTTTCCCGTAGTTTTCCCTTTCAGTTTGAATAACCTTCAAAGTGTAATACAGCCAATCATCTTTAAGGTAAAAATTAATAAAACCGGGACCTGCTCTTTGGACCTTCTCAATATAGGTATTTTCCAAATCAAGATTATTAATAATGACTGAAGCTATTTTAACAGGAGACATTCTGGCTTCGCGGGCCATTTGCATGGCCATATTTGTCGAAAAATCTCCGTATTCCTTCTCTCTGGGAATCTCGATAAATATATCCTGGATACTTAGTTGAGGCAACTCATTATTTTCAACAGCTTTACTTATAGATTGCCTTAATACACTCTCAATACTTTTTTTCATTTGTTCCACAACATTTGTCATTTGAACACCCTACCTCTCTGATTGACATGTAAAAGTCATTGTACCCCGTCTTGTTATTTATTTCAATATGATAATCCACACTGATTTCACCGCCGTAGTCATTCATATTTATACTTACATCACTGGCAAAGACTCCTACAGTAAAAGCCCCATAGCTTGTATCATAATACGACACATGTTTGTATCCTTTTTGAAAAACAAATTGAGAATTAACTGACCCTTCTCTCATAAGTGTCACAATTCCGTCTGCAACTTTTATGGTAGTAGTTGTCCCTTCCATGCCTGTAACTTCACTTTCATTATAAGTAATGTAATATGCATCATCTTTCTTATAATATTTCCCTTCCGTAATCAATTCCAGAGTATTGGACACTTCATCTCCTGAACTTTGCTTACCTCTTACAGAAATAATAACATTTTTATCCATAATAAAGGTCCCTCCTTTTTAATATCTTTTGTATAACATCTTTTATATTTAGTATTTTTCAATATCTGTCCTTTCAGCAGAAGTAATTTTACGGTTTAAAATTGCACTGCACAAAGGTTCAAATTTCTCTATGCTGTCGCTGGTATAAAACCTATAAACAGGCTTGATTTTTTCATCTCTTGCAATATTATTTTGCTCAATAACTTTTTTTACAACCCTGGCAACCTCTAAAGCAGAACTTACAAGTTTGACATCACTGCCCATAACTTTCGATATTGTCTTTTGCAAAAGCGGATAATGAGTACACCCCAATACCAGAGTATCAATACCCGCCTGTTTCAAAGGTGTTAAATACTCAAGAGCAATTCTGTAAGTAATATCATTTTCCCACCATTCCGGTCCTTCTTCAACCAGGGGCACAAAAAGAGGACAAGCTTTTGAAAACACCTGTATTGTATTATCAATTTCATTTATTGCTCTTTCATAAGCCCCGCTGTTTATTGTGGCAGTGGTACCTATAACACCTATTTTTTTATTTTTTGTATATTTTATACCTGTGACGGCACCAGGTTGAATTACCTCAATTACCGGTATATCAAAACTGTTCTTTACCGTTTCAAGGCTGTATGCGCTTGCAGTGTTACAGGCAATAACAATCATTTTAATATCCTGGTTAAGCAAAAACCTTATATTCTGAAAAGTATATTTTATAACGGTCTCCTTGGATTTTATGCCGTAAGGCGCCCTTCCACTGTCACCAAAATATACTATACTTTCGCCGGGCATTATTTCCATAATTTCCTTTAATACAGTAAGCCCCCCTAAACCGGAGTCAAAAATACCTATAGACCGATTATCCATCACAACCCCCTGCTTAGTTTCATTTTTTCTCCATATCTCTCTATGGCCAGCTCTATGAGCTTATCCAGAAGTTCCGTATATGATATGCCTGAAGCTTCCCAAAGCTTTGGATACATGCTTATCTGGGTAAAACCCGGCATGGTATTCAACTCATTTACATATATTTTACCGGTTTTTTTATGGACAAAAAAGTCAACTCTCGCAAGTCCTGCACAATCTAATGCTTTAAAGGCTCTTACCGCATATTCTCTTATTTTTTCTACAGTGTCCTCAGGCAGCCGGGCAGGAATTACAATTTCCGATGTGCTTTCAGCACTGTATTTTGCCTCATAATCGTAAAACTCATTGCATGGTATAATTTCTCCCACAGTAGAAGCAATAGGTTCATCATTTCCCAAAACGGAACATTCCACTTCATGTCCATCAATATATTCCTCAACTAAAATTCGCCTGTCATATTTCAATGCTAGATATACAGAGCTAATTAGTTCATCCCTGTTACGCGCCTTGCTTACTCCCACTGAAGAACCCGAGTTACAGGGTTTTACAAAGCAAGGATATGTAAGAGTATCCTCTATTTGCATTACCACACCATGAATATCTTTTGCAACCTGCTTTTTATTAAATACCAAATATTTCCCTTGAGGCAGCCCTTCTTTCTCAAATATTATTTTTGCATAATACTTATCCATTCCAAGAGCAGAACCCAGCACACCAGAGCCAACATATGGAATTCCTGCAAGCTCAAATAGTCCTTGTATAGTACCGTCTTCCCCGTTGCAACCGTGAAGAACGGGAAAGGCCACATCAATTTTTTTATCTTTCCTTTCCGCCCCTGAAACCTTAAAAATCTCTCTAGCAGAATTACAGCCGGCTCTTTCAGTCAAGCTTTTTGTTGTATGCCTTCCCGACTCAGCAATAGCTTTCCATTCTCCTGTACTGAGTTTGTCTACCGGACCTTCGTAAGTTAACCATTTCCCTTCTCTAGTAATCCCTATCATAACTACTTCATATTTATTTCTATCCAGATTATTAATTACCGATTGGGCAGAAACCCTTGAAACTTCATGTTCAGACGATTGTCCACCGAAAATCACCGCCACCCTTTTCTTTTCACTCATTATAAATCTCTCCTAATTCCTAATAATTCCTAATAATTAAATAATATAAATAATATTTTAAAGTTGCAACTACTATTAAGTATTTTTAATTTATATGTATAATATATATTTTTCATTTTACTATTTATGAATAACATGAGTCAACATTACAATGCGTCCCCGTCAACTCAAATTATTTGAAATGGACACCAGGGATATGTTATAATTTAATCAATGACTGCATAGAGCTGAATTAAGTATTGTGTCCTCATAAATAAGTAAAATATGGTTATTCGGGAGGTAATAATTATGCCTTTTTATGATTTAAAATGTAATGAATGCGGTAAAGAATTTAATGTTATGGCCAAAATTAGTGAAAGAGAAAAAAAATTGATCACGTGTCCTAACTGCGGCAATAATGAATTAGAACCAATTTTTACAAATCTTAACTTTATAACCTCACGTAAACCGGATAACCCTGTTTGTCCAAATATTGAACGCTGCGGAGGATGCTGTAATTTCTAGAAATTAGAGGTGAGAGGTTAGGGGTGAGAAGTTAGGGGTGAGAGGTGAGAAGTAGGAAGTTGGAAGTGGGAGGTTAGAGGTCAGAGGTGAGATGTTAGATGTTTGAAGGTGAGAGGTCGACCTACCTTCCTCCCCCTCCCAAACTTATATTACTCCGGAAATTTCCAATAGCTCCCTATTCATTTATTCCAGGATTTCTTCCTCGTCTGCATCACCGAATGTTTCATTTGTTTTATCTTCATCTTTTTGTCCATTTTCTTTATCTCTCAAGTCTTCGCCGTCACTCTCCTTGTTTTTATCCTCTATTAAGCTCTTTTCATCTGTTTCAATTTCACCTCTTACAGGAGGTTCTTTGCTAATTATTGAAGTACTCCTAGGAAAAGGTGCATCAAATTTAAAGCTTCCTTTAAACTGAGCTTTAGACTTACCTTCAATTTTAAATTTAACCTTTTCAATTTCACGAAGCTCTGTTAAAGAATTTACGATTGAATAAATTGTGAGCTTTTCAGCATCTTTTTCACCCGAATGTTTTTCAACGAACTCCTTACTGAAATCAACATTAGCTGTATTCCCTTCAATAATAACGTTTGATAATAGTTTTGTACCTTCCGGTATTGTACTTTTAAGTCCTGTACCTTTACCTGGGCCCTTTATTAATTCTTTGATAATCACAGTTGCCAGGCTTTCGGTATTGCCCCCCGTATCACTTGCATCAATATACCGAATTTCAGCCCTCAACTTGGTATTGTCTTCATTGGCAAAGTATAAACGGATTGGTTTTTTATCTTTAAGTTTACTTGCTTCCTCCTCATCCATAACTAAACTGCTTGCGGGACGAAGCTCATCATTGTCTGTATCTCCAAACACAAGTTTTTGTAAAATACTACACCCGGTAGTAAATATCAGTGCTAAAATGCATAATATTAAAATACAAAACAGTTTTCTTTGCATAAACCAGCACCCCGCAAAAATAATCTTATACGATATTCTTATGCAGGGTACATTTTCAGTATTCTTTATTATGTAAAAAATTAAAATATAAACTCATTCTATTCCATTTCTGAATATTTTATATATAAACTCCTTTAATACAAAATCCGGGTTTATTTTCATATCAAATAATTTTTTTGCAAAAATCAAATATTGCAGGCTATCAGGGTTATTGACCCATTCTTTCAATTCTTTATCAGTAATATGGGAAAGGCTCATTTGGTTCAATGTTTCCTTAAGCTTGCCTATATTCTCCTTAATTGTAAATTCAAGGTCCGTATGTATCTCACCTTTATAAAAGACTTTCGGGTTTACCCCTTCATATTTTGCAATAGCATTAATATATGTAGGTTCAGGATTAATCATTTTACCTTTTTCCATCCCTTCCAGGGTTTCAGGAGGAATTTTTGTTCCTGTAGCATGCTCTATATCTTTTGATAATTCTTCAAAAGACATGTTTCTTTTTTCTCTGATTTTTCTTACACTATCAGCGTTAACCAGCCCTTTCTCCAGGTATCCGGCAATATAAAGGAGCTCCTCATATGAAACCCCCAAAGGGCCCGCAAGTTTCTTTAATGTTTCAGGGGCAGGTTTTGAAATATTTTTCTCAATCCTGTTTATAGTCGCATTACTAACTTTTGATAAATAGCCAAGCTTTCTCTGGCTGTAGTTTTTAGCCTCCCTTAAGGATCTAATATATTCACCAATGTACTCCACTTATCATTATCACCCAAATATGATTTTATAACACAAAATAATAAAAGTGAAATAAAAATAACCCTTTTTTAAA